>NZ_JBVVPL010000025.1:0-113081 GCF_055807615.1 Bradyrhizobium sp. MV1.5
GCCGCCCCTCCTCCGCCGCCCAATAGCCCGCGTAGTTCACCTTGATCGTCGCATACGCCAGCGCCAGGTCCGACAGCGGCTGCCGTCCGGTCGCGGCGCATTCCATGAAGTCCTGGATCTCCTGGAGATAGCCGCGCGTCCACTCCTCCTCGAGGCAGACATATTGCCAGCCGGTTTTGCGGTCGACCTTCTCGGTGATGTAGACGGAGGCGAGCTTCTCCTCGGAGGTCTGGTAGCTCATCAGATGATTGTTCGGCGTGATGTTGGCGAACAGCGAGCCGCCTGACGTGTAGGTCTCGATCAGATTGCGCACGCCGCCCATGATCATGTCGCCGGAGAACACGGTGGCCTTGGTGCCGTCCGAAAACGTCGCGGTCAGCGTGCCCCAATCCTCGACGTCAACCGGATTGGCCTTGATATAGGTGCGCTCCTCCGGCTTGAGGGCGGCCGTGACGTTGCCGACATCGCCGCTGACGCTGGCGACGCGGATGGTCTCGCCGCGCGCCTTGGCCTCGACCTGCTTGAGATACAGCACGGCGGAGAGCGGATGGCAGCCCATCCGGATCAGCGAGCCGCCGCCGGTCATCGCCCATTGCGCGGCATGGGCCGCGTGCGAGCCGGAATGGCTCTCCTCGCCCTTCATGAACAGGATTTTGTCCTTGGTCGCTCTGAGAATCTCCGCGGTCTTGGTCACCGCGGGTGCGTAGATCCAGTCCTCGGCATACATGAAGAGCTTTCCAGTGCGCTCGATCGCGGCACGCGTGGCATCCATCTCCTCCAGCACGCGCTCATACATCAGCGCCTTCGGCACATGCTTGCCGATCGGCTGCCGGTCGCCGTGGCGGCCGAAATAGCCGGCGAACGGCTTTTCGCAGATCACGTGCTTGCCGGCCTGCATGGCGGCGACGATCATCGCCGCATGAAGATTGGGCGGCGTGCAGATGTCGATGACATCGAGCTCGCGGTCCGCGATCAGCTCGGCCAAATTGCGATAGACCCGCGTGATCTGGTGGCGGGCAGCGAATTCGACGACGTGGTCGCCGCGCGCTGCGACTGCCGCGACCTCGACATCCACGCCGTAGACACGCCGGAACGCATACATATGCAGCTCCGACACGAAGCCGCAGCCGACGAGTCCCACCCTGATCCTGGCCATAGCGCCCCCTGACCCATGCTGTGGGCGGCACTATAGCGCGCTGGCAGGTCTATTCCACCGAGACCCGCACCACGCCGGCGCTCATCATGCCCAGCGCTTTGGCGGCCGGCACCGAGAGATCGACGATCCGGCCGCGGATGAAGGGGCCGCGATCATTGACGCGGCATTGAATCGAGCGGCTGCCGTAGGACACCCTCAGCACGCTTCCGAAGGGGCGCGTCCGGTGCGCGCAGGTCAGTTCGCCTTTCCCGGCTTTTCCGTATCCGTAATAGGTGGCAAGCCCGCTTTCGGCCTGGGCAAAGGAAACTGCAGAAAGCGAAAAGGTAGCAAGGCAAGAAAATAGCGTGGTCTGCGCTCGCACGGCACCGCTCCCGGTTGGCCCTGCCCCGCCCAGCAACGCTTGTTGGTTCCCGTGGGTTCCTGAGCCGCCGCCGGGCCGCGCCCGGCGGTGCCATCACACATTGTTACTGTTTGTGAAAGACCAGCGTGCGGACTTCGATGCTCTCACGCGGCGCCGCATCCGCCGGCGTCGTCGGATCGACGAACGCGGTGTGCGGCCCGAAGCGGGTGCGGCCATCGGTTGCGGAATCGTAGCACTTGAGCAGCAGCGCTTCGTCCGGTGTCATCTCGGGGAAATAGAACCAGCGATGGTTCGGATTGTATTTCACCGAATAAGTCTCGCCGCGGCGGTTCGGATAGATCAGATCGGAGGCGACGAGATCGTCGGGCGCGACCGTCGTGCCGTCAGCCATCGCCAGCGGCGAGTCGCGCAAGGGACCGCGGATCGGCCGCCACAGATTGATCACCTGGACGCGGCCCTTCAGCAACTCAGCGGCCTCATCGGGCAGATGCTCGCGCACGCGGTTGGCGCCGGAGATGGGGGTCTGGTCGACGTGGACGCGCGTTGCGGGCTGACGCGGGCCAGCGTCGCGAATGTCCGCGACGCCCTCGATCCGCCTGCGCAGGGTATGGTCGAAGATGACGACGCGGTCGGCTTTCAGCGTTGCGCGCAGGAAGGCCTCGACGGCGGGATAGTAGACCGCCCTCACCTCTTCGTCGTTGCTGAAGTCCTTGACCCGGGTTGGATGCCGCACCATCGCAAAGCCTTCGCGGTCGAGCGAGAAATTTTGCGCGATCAGTCGTGCATCGAAGATCGGGACCTGATGCGGTTCCGGCAGCGACGTGCTTTTGGGCTCGCCAGGCGGCGGATCGAAGGCATAAGTGCGCGGCTTGCCGGAAACTGGCGCGAGATAGTTAAGTTCAGCGGTGACGAAGGGAAGCGATTCGATTCTTTGTTCTTGCAGGCCCATGGCCGGTCTCCCGATGTGGTCGTCTGGATGATTTCTGAGGGGACCGAGCGTGCTGCAAGGGAGGTCGTGCAAATAGCAATGCGGGTGTTGCCGTTGGCATGAAACGCAGAACGAACCTTTCGCGAAATCCTGTCGGGTTGGAATGCGCTCTGTCCGCTTCACGGGTGCTTGAGAGCCTTGTGAGATCTCGTGCTCCGGGCCGGCCTTAAGGAAAAGATCAGGACAACATAAGGAGCCCATAAGGACTTACGAGACGCCGCTGGCCTAGCATCGACCGTGTGATCGCGTCGGTAACAGGATGCCTCATCCCGCGGTTGGTCCAGGCAATCACAACTCGCTCTCGGGTTGCCGATCCCGACCGGACGGGCTTACAGTGATTTGCCCTGCGGCCGTCGACGCTTGCAATGGGAAGGCGACCTTAGGGCTGGAGATCAGCGCCATGTCAGCCGATCGGTATCTTCGTTACGATCCATCCGTCGAACACATCCGGCCTGAGGAAGCGGCGGCCGTCGAGGAGATCGTTGCTTCGATTTCGCGAACGAGCGATCGCAGTTTTCGCAAAGACAAGCATGGGACCCGGCAGCAGCACGCCAAGGGCGCCGGCTATCTCCGGGGCGAGCTGATCGTCTACGAGGATTTGCCGGATCATCTGCGCCAGGGCCTGTTCAAGCAGGCTGGCCACTTCCCGATCATCGTCCGCCTCTCCACCGCATTCAACAGGAGCGATCGCGTCCGTTCGCCACGGGGGTTTGCCATCAAGGTCCTGGGCGTGACTGGGCCCAAGGCGCTGGGCGACGACCAATCGACCAACCAGGATCTCCTGCTCGTCAATCACCCCAGCTATTTCGCGGATGCGATGGCCTATATGCGCGCACAGCATAAGGTCGAGCACACCCTGTTCCTGCCTGATCTGGCGTACGGACCCATAGGCTTTTTGGCGCGCGTCCTGGTCGCCGCATCGGACAGAACAGGCATTCCGATCCCGATCGTCTTGAAGGCGCTCGGTGATGCCGGGAGCAACATTCTCGGAGAGACCTTTCACACAGAGGGAGCATTGCGGTTTGGCGATTATATCGCAAGGCTTCGCCTGGTGCCGAAGTCGGCGTCGGTTCGCCAACTCACCGGCCAACCCTGCCACGATGCCGATGATGCCGTGCTGAACAGCGTCGTTGCCTTCTTCAAGGACAATGCGGCCGAGTACGAATTATTTGCCCAGCTCTGCACCGACCTGGAGCGAACACCGATCGAAGATGCCTCGATCGACTGGCCCGAAGACGTCGCGCCACCGCAAGCACTCGGCAAGATTACACTGCCGCGCCAGACCGCCGACAGCCCCGCGCGTCGCGTCTATTCCGACGAGGTGCTTTCGTTCGATCCATGGCGATGTCTCGCCGCGCATCAGCCGCTCGGCTCGATCATGCGGTTGCGCAGGGATGCCTACCGGGCCTCCCGCACGCTGCGGCAGCAGCAAAATCACTTCAAGATCAAGCAAGCGCCCGGCGAACCGCGAGAGATCGCAGACCTGCCGGATTGAGCCGATCACCGTCCCTCATGATGGGGCCCGCTGTCCCGGCCTGCGTCGAAAAAGGACGCCGACCGCAGCGGATCGCCGGGATCAAGCGTCTCTGCCAGCGACGCAATCACTTGGCAGGAGCGGTCCCGCCACTTGGCAGCCCTTTGCGCTTGTCCGAGGCTTTCATAGAGCATCGCGGTCGTGCGATAAACCCGCCAGGCGGCATGCGGCAACCTGGCACGACGGACGATCGAAATTGCCGCCGACAAATGCCCGCCGGCGAGTTGCGCATCCTGCTGCAGGATCGCAATTCTCGCCATGGTCTCGTAGCACAGCGCGAGAAACGGCCGGTCGGGTGCCGCGCTCGTCACCTCGTGAAACTGGCTGGCCGAACTCCGGGCAAGGTCCAGATCGCCGATCGCGATCCAATAGTCGCAGCAAGTGAGCCAATAGTGGGGGATGACCAGCGACTCCATCGGCACCCGGTCGACCTCCATCCGCCGCTCCATCGCATCGAGATGCTGCCGCGCCCGAGGCAGGTCGCCCATCCGGACATAAGCCCGCGCCAGCAGGTTCCTGCCGACGAAGAAGGTGAACGGATTGGCCTCGATCATCGGGCCGAGCGCATCCTCCGCACGCCGTGACGCGCTGCCATATTCCTCCGCCTCGGAATACAGCCATCCGATCGCGAGATGACACAGCGCGACGGCCTGCGGATTTGCATTCCGTTCCGAGATAGCCAACGCGGAGACGAGGTTTCGTTGCGCCTGGCCCCATTCACCGAGATAAATCTGGGCAAACGCCTCGACCGACTCATAGAGGACGAACAGATAGACATCACCGACCAGGCGGGCGAGCTCCTTTCCCCTGGTCGTCGCATCGCAGCAGGCGGGATAATTCGCGCGCAGGAACTCCAGCACCATCTCCATCGAGCAGCGTCGCAGCCGCATGCTCAGATCCTGCTCTCCGGTGATCAGTGCTGACGCACGCTCGGCAAGCTCCGCATTCTCGCGATCCCAGCCGCGGAGCATCAGCTTCAAATTGGCAAGGTTGCCCTGGACCAGAGCGCTGAACGCGGCGTCGTCGATCGCCCTGCTCTTGACAAGGGCCTGTTCCGCAACAGGCAGGCTCTGGCGTCGATCGACGTAAAGACAGAATCGGCTGAGATCGACCAGCGCGTTCACCTCTTCGCGCACGTGCCCGTTCTCCGCCGCGTGCGCGACGACAGCGCTGAGATCCTGCAGGGAATTCAGGAAATCTCCACTGGCCCGCCAGGCCCAGGCGCGCTGAAGCAGCAACTTCAGACGTGTCGCCACCTGAAACTCCGGCGGCAGATGCGGCACCAGTTCCAAAGCGCGGGACAGGTAATTGGCGGCCTCGCGCGTGCTGAACCTTCGCGCCGAGCCCTCGGCCGCCGCGCCCAGATAATGCATCGCTTTCGGGAAATCACGGCCCAGTTCGAAGTGGCGCGCGACAACGGCGGCGATCTCCACAGCCTGCGGCCCATAGCCTTGCTCGAGCCCCGCCCCAAGCAGCGCATGGGTTTTCATGCGGCGCGCCGGCGCGAGCCGCTGGTAGAGGATCTCCTGGTAAAGCGCGTGCTGGAACGCATAGCGACCGGAGACACCTCCGTTCGGCCACTCGGTCATGCCGGCAGCGACGATAATGCGATCGGTCCGTGCCAGGTCCTCGCACATCTGCTCGACATCCAGCACGGGACGGTCCAGCGCACCGGCGATGTGAAGCGCGGAAAATTCCGCTCCCGCCGCACTGGCGACCTCGAGCAGGCAGCGCTCGTCCACGGTGAGGTGATCGATCTGCTGCTTGATCATGCCTTCCAGATCGCGCGGCATGCTGTCATGCGAGGCCGCGTCTTCGCTGACCAGCCGCCAGCCCAGTTCGTGCTCGACCAGCGCGCCCTGCGCCACGAGATGGTCGAGCAGAGACGACACGAACAGAGGATGGCCGCCGGTTCGCGCGAAGATGCGCTCGACCAGCTCTCTGGCAAAATCGGCCGAGTTGAAGCGCAGCGAAAGATAGCGTTCGACGTCGGTGCCGGTGAGCCGATCGAGCGCGAGCTCGGTGGCGTGTCCGTGAATCCGCAAGTCCTGGTGAACCGCGCGGATGGGATGTCCGCCGACAGCGACTTCCATCGGCCGGTAGGTGGCCAGCACGAGGATAGAAGCCCTCCGATCCCGCCGCGCCAGCCGGGAGAGCACATCCACGGTAGCGAAGTCGCTCCAATGCAGATCTTCCAGGATGATCACCCATGGTCGCGTGACGGCGAGATGTTCCATGAGATCGGCAAATTCGCGCAGCATGCGCTCCCGGGTTGCGCCAAAGACCTCATGCTGGAATGCTGCCCGGTCTGCTTCGCCGAGGAATCCGGGCATTTGCGCGAGCCACGTCGGCGCGTGCTCGCGGATGGACGCCAGCAGCGATGCTCCATCGGTTCGACGGCAGCACTCGTTCAGCGCTCCGATCAGCGGAAGAAAGGCCTCATGGGTGCCGAACAGCTCGTTGCAGCTACAGTGCAGCACGCCCAGTCCCTGCTGGTTCATCCTGTCGAGCGTCATTTGCAAGAGGGTGGTCTTGCCGATCCCGGCCTCGCCGGTGATAAAGACGACCTGACGCTGTCCGGTACGCGCGAGTTGCAACGCCTTGTCCAGCGTGTCGAGTGCCCCCGTGCGCCCGACTCTCCAGTGCCGGCGTCGATCGACAGCCTGCTCCGTGACGGACGCCGCCTCCTCTTCGGGCGCCCGCTCGATCGCAGGCAAGTCGGCGGTCGCGACCGGCGCAATGAAGCGATAGCCGCGCCGCGTGACCGTCTCGATGTAATTGGGGGACTGCCTCTCGTCGCCGAGCGCCGAGCGTAGCGCATTCACGGCAACGGCGAGGCTCGACTCGCTGACGTGCAGATCGGACCAGACCGCGTCGAGCAACTCTTCCTTGGTGACGAGCTCACCGGGCCGACCGACGAGATGGCAAAGAACCTCGAACGGCTTCGGCGCCAGCGCGATCCGCTCCCCGCCTCGCCACAATAGCGCGTTGGCACGGTCGAGGCGGAATTCACCAAAGGCAAGCGCGTCTCTACGCACGGCTCCGACCCCCGGATGCTCCCCCATCTTAAGGGAAAGCTCAGCCAAATGTAAGGACGCGATAAAGACCTGCGCCCTGCGCCGGCACTAGCATTGGCCTGTCCATTTCAGAGACGCCGGCAAGGCGTCGGACGGCCTTTTCATCACGCTGTCATTCAGTCAACAGGCAGTCGATGCCTGAATTTTGGCAAGGAGTTGGCCATGAGCATTTTAAAACATCTGGCGATCCCGCCTCTCGCTTTTGTCATTCGCCAATACGACATCAGGGTCATATTGGGCGCCACCGTCCTCAGCCGCATCTTCCTCCTGGCGATCTACCTCGCGTGCGGCGGCCCAGGCCTGTCCGAGTTCGATCTCGCCAACACCATCGCGCTGCCATGAGCTCGGGACCGCTCGAATGGTGCATTGAGATCGCGATCATCGTCGCGATCTGCATCGGGATTGTCGCGGGCGGGCATGGCCGGCTGGTCGTGCCGCATCACCGGGTTCAACGCGCGCAAGCCGATCGGGCCGCATGCGTCCAGCGGCCCTCAAACCCTTTCAGCATCGGCGACCTGCGGCGAGCGGGTCCGCCCGTTTGATCAATCACCAATACGCGCGGTGATAGTGCCGGTACGGCCGGTAGTAGCCGTAACGGTGACCGTAATATGGACGATAAGCGCGATAGCCGTAATAGCGCGGACGCGCGTAATAGCCGCCATAACCGTAGCCCGGTCCATAGGCGTAACCCGGTCCATAGCCGCCATAATAGGCAGGCGCATAGCCGTAAGCCGGCCCCGGATATCCATAGCCGCCGTAATATGGACCACCGCCATAGTAGCCGTAGCCATAGGCGCTGCTGGCGATGGCGCTGCCGATGATCGCGCCGGCTGCGAGGCCGCCAATACCCCATCCAAAACCTCGGCCGCGCCAATACACCTGCGTGACATCATCGCCGACCGCGGCCTTCATGGTCGCGACATTTGTCGGCATCGGGCCCGCGGCGGCCCGCTCGATTTGGCCGGCCATGACCGCGCTGGCCAGCGAACAGGCGATTGCCGTTTTCCAGATCGTCATCGTCTTACTCCCTGTCTGACATTTTGCTTGGACATGGACGCAGCCCATGATCGGGCATCCGGGCGCAAGGTCAAAGCCAGAAATTCGGCCTTGATTTTGCGTGCACCGCACAAGACGCATGCCTCCATTCTGATCAACCGGTACCCGACGGGCTCCACAACCTCGCCGCGTGTGACACCGGCAAGACGGTGCCTGAGGCCCGATCGCCGCGGCAAAGCATTAAGCTTCCGGCGCATTCGCAACCAACAACCACCTTCCCGATTTACTATTCGTGCCATTACTATCGGTTCCAAATGAGCGCGGCCGGGAGGCTTCTCGCGAGCGCCAGAGTTGTGGGAGAATGACATGAGTGCCGCGAGACCCGAGCCGCTTGCCCGTCAGGCGCTGGCGTTCGTCCTGGCCGGCGGACGCGGCAGCCGGCTGCTGGAGCTGACTGACCGGCGCGCCAAGCCCGCGGTCTATTTCGGCGGGAAATCCCGCATCATCGATTTCGCGCTGTCGAACGCGGTGAACTCGGGCATCCGCCGCATCGCCGTCGCCACCCAGTACAAGGCGCACAGCCTGATCCGGCACCTTCAGATGGGCTGGAACTTCTTCCGTCCCGAGCGCAACGAGAGCTTCGACATCCTCCCGGCGAGCCAGCGCGTCTCCGAAAACATGTGGTATGTCGGCACGGCCGATGCGGTCTACCAGAACATCGACATCATCGAATCCCACGCCTGCCGCTTCATCGTGGTTCTCGCCGGCGACCATATCTATAAAATGGATTACGAGGTGATGCTGCGCCAGCATGTCGACAGCGGCGCCGACGTCACCGTCGGCTGCCTGGAGATGCCGCGCCAGGAATCTTCCGGCTTCGGCATCATGCATATCGACGAGAACGGATGGATCAAAGAGTTCCTGGAAAAACCGAAAGACCCGCCGCCGATGCCGGGCAAGCCGGACGTCTCGCTCGCCAGCATGGGCATCTACGTGTTCGACGCGAAATTCCTGTTCGAGGAGCTCAAGCGCGACGCCGAGGATCCGAATTCCAACCACGATTTCGGCAAGGACATCATCCCCTACCTCGTCAAGAACGGCCGCGCCATGGCGCACCAGTACTCGACCTCCTGCGTCCGCTCCGGCAGCGACCCCCGCGCCTATTGGCGCGATGTCGGCACTGTCGACGCCTATTGGGCCGCCAATATCGACCTCACCGACGTGGTGCCCGAGCTCGACTTGTTCGACAGCGCCTGGCCGATCTGGTCCTATTCGGAAATCACGCCACCGGCAAAATTCGTCCACGACGAGGAGAGCCGGCGCGGTCAGGCCGTGAGCTCGCTGGTCTCGGGCGGCTGCATCATTTCCGGCGCCTCGCTGCGGCGCTCACTGCTGTTCACCGGCGTGCGCGTCAACTCCTACGCCAATGTCGAGAACGCCGTGATCATGCCCTACGTCAATGTCGGCCGCGGCGCGCGCCTGAAGAACGTCGTGATCGATCGCGGCGTCGAGATCCCGGAAGGGCTCGTCGTCGGCGAGGATCCCGAGTTGGACGCAAGACGCTTCCGCACCACGGAGCAAGGCATTTCGCTCATCACCCAGCCGATGCTCGACAGGCTCAATACATGACGCCTGTTCGCGTCCTCGCGGTCGCCTCTGAAGTCTATCCCATCGTCAAGACCGGCGGCCTCGCCGATGTCGCGGGCGCGCTGCCGATCGCGCTGAAGGCGCATGGCGTCGAGATGCGCACCTTGATGCCGGGCTATCCCGACGTGATGCGGGTGCTGGGGGGAGCCGACGAAATCCGGCGCTGGCCGGATTATTTCGGCGGACCCGGACGTCTGCTCGCCGGCTCGCATGACGGCCTCGATCTGTTCGTGCTCGACGTGCCGCATCTCTACGCACGTCCCGGCAACCCCTACGTGACGCCCGAAGGCGTCGACTGGGCGGACAATGGCGTGCGGTTTGCCGCGCTGTCGCGCATCGCGGCCGATATCGGCCACGGCCTCGTTCCCGCCTTCGTGCCCGACGTGGTGCATGCCCACGATTGGCAGGCCGGGCTGGCGCCGGCCTATCTGCATTACGACAACCGCCCGCGGCCGGCCACCGTGATGACCATCCACAACATGGCCTATCAGGGCAAGTTCGCGCCCGAGCTGATCGGTTCGATTGGCCTGCCCTGGCGCGCCTATGGCATCAACGACCTCGAATATTTCGGCGGCATCAGTTTTTTGAAGGCCGGCCTGCAATTCGCCGATCGCATCACCACGGTCTCGCCGACCTACGCGCAGGAGATCCAGAGCGACGAGGGCGGCATGGGGTTCGGCGGCTTGCTTCGCGCCCGCGCCAACGTGCTGAGCGGAATCCTCAACGGCATCGATGTATCCGTTTGGAATCCGCAAACCGATCCGCACATCGCCTACCGCTTCGGCGCGGAGGACCTCACGTTCCGGGCCGCCAACAAGGCGGTGCTTCAGCAACAGTTCAATCTGGATTCGTCGGACGAAGCGCCATTGCTCGGCGTCATCAGCCGCCTGTCCTGGCAGAAGGGGCTCGATCTGCTGCTCGAGGCCATCCCGACCATTTTGCGCGAAGGCATGCAGCTCGCGCTGCTCGGCAGCGGCGACCGCGATCTGCAGGATCGCTATCAGGCCATTGCACGCGCGAACCCTGGCCGGATCGGAGTCGTGATCGGCTATGACGAGATCATGGCGCATCTGATCCAGGCCGGCTCGGACGCGCTCATCGTGCCCTCGCGGTTCGAGCCGTGCGGCCTGACCCAGCTTTGCGCGCTGCGCTACGGCGCCGTGCCCATCGTCTCGCGCGTCGGCGGCCTCGAGGATACCATCGTCGATATCGGCGAGGCCGATAAATCGGGCCACGATGCAACCGGCTTCAAGTTCGGCCCCGTGACCGCGGATGCCCTCGCCGGCACGCTGCGCAAGGCCAACATCGCCTTTCACGACAAGCTGACCTGGCGCCGGCTGCAACTTAGCGGCCTTGCGACCGACGTGTCCTGGCGCAACCGCGCCGGTGACTATGCCGCACTCTATCGCGGCCTCATGACCGCGCGCGCCTGAGGGGAGCTGTCGCGTGGAATAGCGTTCCTGCGGTCCATCCTTCGAGACGCCCGCTCCGCGGGCTCTCAGGATGAGGGCGGAGTACGCGGAAGCGATTTCGACAGCCGCGGTGCTGCTTAGCCTCATCCTGAGTAGGCGCGTAAGCGCCGTCTCGAAGGACGAGGCGCGCGCACAGACTGTCGCCTGGATCGCCGCCCCAGACCCGTCACCATCGTCGAATCAATGCTATAGAGCCGCCATGGACCCCTTCGTGATCAAACTGATCGGCTTTGCCGCCGCGACCTGCACCAGCGTGGCCTACGCGCCGCAAGCCATCAAAGTGTGGAAAACCCGCTCCACCGGCGATATTTCGCTCGGCATGTTCCTGGTCATGGTGCTTGGGCTGGCGCTCTGGCTCGTCTATGGCCTGCTGTCGGGCGATGCGCCCCTCATCGCCGCAAACGTCATCACCATGGTGCTCGCCGGCGGCATCCTGTTCATGAAGCTGAAATTCGGGTGAGCCACTCTTCTTCACCTCTCCTCGCGTGCGGGAGAGAGGGTGAAGATTACCCCCCGAACACATACGACGCCATCGCGACATTTGCGACCTCGTCGACGAAGACGCGCTTGCCCGCGTCGCTGCCGGCGGCGCCGGCGGCCACCATCAGCGGCAGCAGATGATCTTCGCGCGGATGGGCGAGGCGCGCACTCGGGGCGTTCTCCCAGTCCACCAGCATCGCGTTGCGGCGCGCCGCGTCCTTGTGGCTGATCGCCTCGTTCAGATAGGCCTCGAAATCATACGAGACCGGCTTCGATTCAGCGCGGCCGAACCCGCGCATGTTGTGATAGGTGAGCCCGCTGCCGACGATCAGAATGCCTTCGTCCCGCAGCGAGGCAATCGCCTGCCCCACCTTGATGTGTTCGGCCGCGTCATAGCTCGATCTCAGCGATAGCAGCACGATCGGCATGTCGGCGTTCGGATACATCAGCCCGAGCGGCACGAAAGTGCCGTGATCGAAACCCTGGTTGGGATCCTCCCGGCAATCGACGCCCGCGCGCGTGAGCAGCGCCTTCACCTCCGCGGCGAGCTCGGGCCGCCCCGGCGCAGGATATTTGAGGTGATAGGTGTGCTCGGGGAAACCGTGATAGTCGTACACCATCGGCGGATGCGCCGAGGTGGACACGGTGAAGGCGTCAGCCTCCCAATGTCCTGATATGACGAGCACGGCCTTGGGCTTCTCCGGCAAGAGCTGCGGCAGCCGGCCGAACGCCTCGGCGGTCTTCGCATATTGCACTCGCCTGTCCTCCATGAACGGCCAGGGACCGCCGCCATGCGACAGGAAGAAGGTCGGAAATCGCACCATGGGTGAAGGCTCGTTTCATTGGCAACATGCGCGTGCTGCCCGCGCGATCGGTCGCGAGCATAGGCAAACCGGTATGGTTAGCAAGACGTTAACGATTTTCCGCCCAGAATCCCGGGCGTAGCCGAAGGAGTCGGCCAGCAGCCAGGGACGTGAAATGAAGAAGTTTGCGTTGGGGGACGTCGTCAACAGTGACAAGGGCCGCCGCGGCGTCGTTCGCGCCGCCTACAAGTCGAAGGAAGGCCAGCAGTTCTACGCCGTCGAGAAAGACGGCGCGATGGATTATCTGGAGGAAGACCGGCTGAGCCCGGCGCCGCGCGTCGAGCTCGCGGCTTAAGTCCAACTCATCCTGCCCTAACGCCCAAACCGGTCCAGGCGCTCCGACCAGGGGTCGTCTCCGCTCGCGATGCGCTCGTTCGTGATCAGCAGCAGGCGATCGTTGCCTGCGGCCGAATCCCAATGCGGCAGGTCCGCACCGTTGGGATCGCCACTCTTGGCGAAATTGATCCAGTAGGCGCGCATGCGATTTGCGACCTCGCGATCGGCTCGTGACAAGATGCCCGCACCGGGCATGCCTTCCACGCCGAAGATGAACTGCAATTCCCGCCCGTGACCGCCCTCGGGGTTTGCGCGCCGTGCCTCCGGCACATAGGCGAAGCGATAGCGGAAGGTCGGCGCACCGCTGGCGGCATGCAGGCGGGCCAGCAGCCTCACCGGCTCCGAGAAGACCTTGTCGGTGTAGAACCTTGCCGCGCGGCCGGAAGGTCTGGCGAGGTCGGGATAGAGCGTGCGCAGTTCATCGCTCGTGATGCCCCACGATGCCAGCTCTTCCCGCATATCCAGCTCGCTATCGAAGCCCGTCTCGTCGTCGTTCGAGCCGATGATCAGGGGAATGCGGCTCTCATGTCCGGCCGCGAAGCCCGCGGCGACCTCCTCGCGCACCAGACTCCCATCGATCGTCGGGCCGAAGCTCCGCGGCGATTTTTCCAGGAGATGTTTTTCGACGGCAAGCAGGCGTCGCGACTCGGCGGCGCGTAAATCGACCTGTCGCCCCAGCGCCGCCACGAATTGCCGGCCCACACTCTCGGCCTCTTGTGCCGAACGCAGGCGCGCACGGCCGGGGAGCGATTGCAGAATGGCTTTCTGAAACAGGTCGCGCGCTTGCGCAGACAGCATCAGCAGCGCGATCGAGGTCGCGCCTGCGCCACTGCCAAACAGAGTGACGTTGTTCGGATCACCGCCGAACGCCGCGATGTTGTCGTGCACCCAATGCAGCGCCGCGATCTGGTCCATCAGGCCGTAATTGCCGGAGCCGCCTTCCGACAGCGCGGGATCGCTGAGCCAGCCGAACGCGCCGAGGCGAAAATTCACGGTCACCACGATGACGCCGGCTTGCGCGAGCCTGGCACCGTCGAACAGCGGATCGTTCGCGGTGCCGCTGACGAAAGCGCCGTCGTGGATGAACAGCATCACCGGCAACGGCCCGTCGACCCCGAACGGACGGAACACGTTCAGCGTAAGGCAATCCTCACTCGATCCCGGCAGCGAGGGCTGAAGACACGGCGCGCCATAGGCATAGGCGGTGCGCATCTCCGCACTCTCGGGCGCAGCCTGCGGCGGACGCCAGCGCAGCGGACCGATCGGCGCGGCCGCATAGGCCAGCCCCTTGAACGAGGCCACCTCGCCTTCGACGGCGCCAAGCATCTGCCCTTCACGCGTCAGCGCAAATGGAAATTGGCCGACCGGCTGGGCCATGGCCGAGCCGGCGCAACAGAGGATGAGAGACGTCGCAAAAAGCGCGAACACGGACCGCATCTTCGGAGCATCTCGATGCGCGGAAGGATTTGGGCAGGTTATGTCCGTGGCCCGCTGCGAGGCAAGCGCCGCGGTCGCGCCTAGCTCCCCTTCTAGCTCCCCTTGGCGACAAGCTCCGCCAGTGCGTGCCGTGCGATGATGCCGAGTTCACCGAGCGTGGTGTGACCGGACTGCGCCGCCTCGATCAGCCGCTGGGCGATGAACCTGCGGCTGTCGTGATCGCCGCCGTGCGGCAGTTGGCGGCACGTCTCCTCCAGGACGACGTCCATGTTCGCTTTGGTCCGCTCACTCAACTCTGTCATGACGCCCGTCGGCACGCGTGGCTTGTAGCCGCAAGCATACACAGACGGACCGTACAAGATTAGCCCGGGAAATCACGGCCATTGTGCATCGCGATGCGTGTGCTGCCGCAACATTCACGCGGCCATGATGACGCCGCAAATGGTGACCGAAGATTGCACGTGCCGTGATGACAAGCCGAACCTGCAGCGATAGCCTGCCGGCAAAACAAAACACACGGGAGGAAATGCCATGCCTGACGCAATGGTTGCTGCACGTGCCTCTGACGCGGGGCGCGGAACCAGCCAGCAGGTCGATGTTGCCGTGGTCGGTGCCGGATTTGCCGGCCTCTATCTTCTCCATCGGCTGCGCAAGGCTGGCCTCACGGCGGTCGGCCTCGAAGAAGCCGGTGACGTCGGCGGCACCTGGTACTGGAACCGATATCCCGGCGCGCGCTGCGATATCCAGACCATCGATTACAGCTACACCTTCGATCCGGACCTCGAGACCGCCTGGACCTGGTCGGAGAAATACGCGACCCAGCCGGAGATCCTGCGCTATCTCGGCTTCGTCGCCGACCGCTACGATCTCAGGCGTGACATCCGCTTCAAGACCAAGGTCACGGAAGCGAAATGGGACGAAGCGACCGAACGCTGGCAGCTCACCACCGACAACGGCGCTGGTCTCCTGCCGCCATTACATCATGGCCACCGGCTGCCTCTCGGCGCCGAAGCCGCCGGAAATCGACGGCGTCAAGGATTTCAAGGGCGAGGTCTATTTCACCGGACGCTGGCCGCATGACGGCGTGAATCTCGCCGGAAAACGCGTCGCGGTGATCGGCACGGGATCGTCGGCCATTCAGTCGATCCCGCTGATCGCCGAGCAGGCCGCACACCTGACCGTGTTCCAGCGCACGCCGAATTTCGCGCTGCCGGCGCACAACGGTCCTGCGCCTTCCGATCGCATGAGCCTGCTGCAAGGCGATCGTGCGGCCTATCGCGAGCAGGCGCGCCAGTCGATGGCCGGCGTGCCCTATCCGCAGCAGACGGTCGTGAGCTGGCAATTAAGCGATGCCGAGCGTCGTGAACGGTTCGAGCGTGCCTGGGCGGCCGGCGACCTCGTCCACATCCTGACCCAGCTCTGGGCCGACCAGGCGGTCGACCTCGACGGCAACAAGATCGTCCAGGACCTGATCCGCGAGAAGATCCGCGCCGCCGTCAAAGACCCCGAGACCGCCGCGGCGCTGATGCCGGACGATCATCCGTTCGGCGCCAAACGCCCCTGCCTCGATACCAACTATTACGCGACCTACAACCGGCCGAACGTCACGCTGGTCAATCTGCGCCAGGAGCCGATCAAGGCGATCACCGCAAGTGGGATCACGACGGCCAAGCGCAGCGTCGACGTCGACGTCATCGTGTTCGCGACCGGCTTCGACGCCATGACCGGCGCAATCCGCGCCGTGCATCCGATCACCGGACGTGGCGGCAAGTCGCTGACCGACGTCTGGGCGCAGGGGCCGCAGAGCTATCTCGGGCTCACCGTCGAAGGCTTCCCGAACTTCTTCATGATCACCGGGCCCGGCAGCCCGTCGGTGCTGTCGAACATGGCGGTGTCGATCGAGCAGCATGTCGACTGGGTCGTCGACCGGCTCAAAGCATTGCGCGACGCCGGCTTCACCACGATCGAGCCAACGGAGACGGCGCAGGCCGGCTGGAACAGGCACATGGCCGACTGCTCGATGGTGACGCTGCACCGGCTCGCCAACACCTGGTACACGGGCGGCAACGTGCCCGGCAAGGTGCAGGGCCTGATGCCTTATACCGGCGGCGTCGGTCCCTATCGCAGCATCTGCGACGAGGTGGTCAGCCGCGGCATGCTCGGCTTCAAGCTGACCGGCCCCGATGTCGCCGCGCAATGCAATGACGGCGAGGTGGTGCGGCTGCAGCCGGATGTGCGGCTGGTGCTGAACCTGCTGGCGTCCCTCAACCTGCCGCCGATCGAGTCGATGGGCGCGCAAGGCGCCTGCGCCTTCGTCAATGAGTTCAACAAGGGCCGTCCCGCCGGACGGCCGATCGGCGAGATCGTCGACGGCACCCTGCCCGGCGCCGACGGTCCCCTGCCTTATCGGGTCTACAAGCCGGCAACATCAGGTCCGCATCCGGTCGTAGTTTATTTCCACGGCGGCGGCTGGGTGCTCGGCGACGAGCAATCGGACGAGCCGTTCTGCCGCGACATGGTGCGGCGGACCGGCATGATGCTCGTCAGCGTCGGCTATCGTCATGCGCCCGAGCATCGTTTCCCGGCCGCGGCCGAAGACGGCTATGCGGCGACGCGCTGGATCGCCGAGCACGCCGCCGAGCTCGGCGGCAAGCCGGGCCCGGTGCTGGTCGCGGGCTGGAGCGCCGGCGGTAACATCGCCGCCGTCACCTGTCAGCTTGCGCGCGATCGCGGCGGCCCTGAGATCGCGGGCCAGCTCCTGATCTGCCCGGTCACGGACTGCACCTTCGACCGCCCCTCCTACAACGACAATGCGACCGGCTATTTCCTGACCCGTTCGCTGATGTACTGGTTCTGGGACCTCTATTGCTCGCCGGCCGACCGCACCGATCCGCGCGTCTCGCCGCTCCGCGGCAAGGTCGCAGGCCTGCCGCCGGCCTTCGTCGTCACCTGCGAATTCGATCCGCTGCGCGACGAAGGCATCGCCTATGCCGAGGCCATGGCAGCCGCCGGCGTCCCGGTCGAGCAACTGAAGGCGCGCGGCCATTTCCATTCGTCCTTCACGATGGTGGACGTGATCATCACGGGCGCGCCGGGCCGGGTGCAGATGGCCGAGGCCTTGCGACGCTTTGCCGGGCTTCCGCCCGAAGTTGGTCACGGCGACGAGACCAGCCACGGCCGCACCAATCCGGGACATAGGATCGCGGCGGCAGCGAGCTGACAGGAATAATTGGCGGGAACTATTTCCCGGTCATCGCGTTTGGTGCTGTGGCATTGAGATGCAGTAATGGGTGTGGGCCCCGGTACGCGCGATCGTGTGCCGGGGTTCTTTTTGCGTGAGGCAGGACAATGGGGGACGTGGTTGGGGATTCAAAGGTCGATTTTGGTGTCCTTGCGGTGCTGCATAAATGGCCATCGCTTGCGAACCAGCGACGGTCGGACCGAGCGTCCTACCAGGTGATCGAGGGCACGCTCGACGAATGCATCTCGGCGTTCATGGCGAAGCCGGCGGCGACCAGGCATCTCTATGAGATCCGCACGATCGCACAACCGCCGCTGGTCACCGACAATCTCTCGCCCGAGCATATCACGGAGCTGGCGCGGCTGAGAGAATTCCTCTGATCCCCGCAGAAGCACCGTCTGAGCGCAGGAACCTTCTTCCGGCTTTTCCCGTTGATGGTGATCGGAAGCGAAGGCGTGAGTGCCTCAGATGCTTGAAGCCGGCGTGCCAGCCCCGGTCGTGCCCTATGGCGCAGACCAGACCCTGTTCGTGGTGATCGATCGCCTCGACAAGGCGACCGAAATCCGTGTCGAGCGAAGCGATCTCGATGCCACGATTGGCGAGCTCGTCGCCGGCTGCTTCAATGACCCCGTCAAGGTCATCTCGTTCAACACGCTCGAGCACTGGATGAAGGACATCTCGACCGACGTCGCCGGAGAGATTCGGGCGCGCTGCGACATCGATGGCGTGACGCTGCCCGACTATCTCAGCGACTTCGTCGAGAGCCATAGCTGAGCGTGCATGGAGGAATCAGGCGCGCCGGTACTTGCCGGCGATGACCTCGATCTCGCGGCGGCGTTCGCCTGCGAAGGTCAGGAGCTTTTCGATCGTCAACGCATCCGTGATCCGCTTGGCCAGCCGCTCGGCGCGTGCGGCCTGATCTTCGAGATACTGGATCGTGTTCAAACGTCGCCCCCCAGAGTGCGATTTGGAGTCCCGAATTGCTCGGGTATCCATCGTGCGCTGGAGGCGGCTAACAGCCGGTTAAGCACAGCGTTTCGGATCGATGCAGCTGGAAATTATCGCACCACGTCGAGCCGGACATTGGTGACACCCTTGTCGACCATGCCGAGCGCCTCGGCCGCGGAGGGAGAGATGTCGACCACGCGTCCGCGAACATACGGACCGCGATCGTTGATCCTGACGGTCACGAAGCGGCCGGATGAGACGTCGGTGACGCGCAGCTTGGTGCCGAACGGCAGGCTGGGATGGGCCGCGGTCAATTCGTTCTTGTCGAACCTCTCGCCGCTCGCCGTCTCCGTGTCCGAATAGAAGCTGGCGACGCCGTGCGAGACGCTCTGTTTTGCATCACCGTCAGGCACGCGCGCCCGGCTGATCGGACGCGGATGCAGCGCCGCCACCCTGTGCGGTCGTTCGACAGCGGCTTGGCGGTGGGTGCCTAGATCGGCCTTCTGGCGGCCGACCGGCGACTGCGCACACGCCGCAAGCGACGCCGCACCGATGATGGCGAGCAGGATCCGGCACAGGCTTGCCGGCGAGATCCGGGCAGTTTCGGCACGTGCAAAGCAAGACATGATGCGCCCTCCGAATGGCCCCGAGTTTCGGCGGGCAATGAGGGCAGAACCTTGTCGGAACGAAAGCGCGCCTGCGGCCGCAGCCGTTTCGCTTTAGCTGTGGCGATTCCACCACACTGGCTTGTCCTGAATCGAGACAGATTCTTTCGCGAGCACCTCTCTCACTCCCTCTCCCCCGTTTTTGCGGGGAGAGGGAGTGGTGAGGAGCCGCCTCCGCGAGTCCGGCTTGAATGTAAGCGCTAGTACTGCGGCTCGTACATCTGCGACTGAACCAGTGCCTTCACGTCGTTGGGCGCGGGTCCGTCCGCAAGCCCGCGCTGAAAAGCGACATCGGCGACGGCGGCAGCGATACGCACCGAAACCTCGCGGATGCGCGGCAGCGCCGGGTAGAGGCTGCCTTGCGCGAGATCGTCCTTGCCGACGCAATTGGCGAGCGTATGGGCGGCGGCCATGAACATCTCGTCCGTCACCAACCGCGAGCGGCTGGCGATGACGCCGAGACCGACGCCCGGGAAGATGTAGGAGTTGTTGCCCTGGCGCGGCACGAAGGTGCGGCCGTTGAGCTTGACCGGATCATACGGACTGCCGCAGGCAAACAGCGCGCGGCCCTCGGTGTAGCGATAAGCGTCTTCCGCAGAACATTCGGCCTTCGAAGTCGGGTTGGAGAGCGCGAACACGATCGGCTGTTCGTTGAGCTCGGCCATCGTCTTGAGCACCTCAGGCGTGAACGCACCGCCGACCGCGGCAACACCGATGATCGCCGTGGGCTTCAGCGTCCTGATCGCGGTAAGGAAGTCGGCGATCGGCGCCTGGTCGGCATGGGCATAACGCAGCTTGTGGCCGGACAGGCCTTCACGGCCGCCGACGACGAGGCCGCGGGAATCCACCAGCCAGTTGCGGCGGAGCGCCTCGGCTTCAGAGGCACCTTCCGCCATCATCGCGGACGTCACGAGATCGGCGATGCCGGTCGCGGCCTCGCCCGCGCCGAGGAACAGGATGCGCTGATCCCTCAGCTTGCCGCCGTTGACGCGCAGCGCCGAGAACAGGCCGGCGAGCGCCACCGCAGCCGTGCCCTGGATGTCGTCGTTGAAGACGCAGGCCTCGTCGCGATATTTGTGCAGCAGCTTGAACGCCGAGTGGTTGGCGAAATCCTCGAACTGGATCAGCACACCCGGAAAGGTCTTTCGCGCGGCGACCATGAACTCGTCGACGAAGCTGTCATAGGCCTCGCCCGTGAGCCGCCGCTCGCGCAAGCCGAGATAATACGGATCTTTCAGGAGCTCTTCGTTATTGGTGCCGACGTCGAGCACGATCGGCAGGCACGTTTCGGGATGCACGCCGGCGCAGGCCGAATAGAGCGAGAGTTTACCGACCGGAATGCCCATGCCGTTGGCGCCGAGATCGCCGAGGCCCAGGATGCGCTCGCCATCGGTGACGACGATCAGCTTGGCCGGATGGGGCCAGTTCTTCAGGACCTCGGCGATTTGGCCGCGATCGCGCGAGGAGATGAACATGCCGCGCGGGCGCTGGAAGATCAGGCCGTATTTCTGGCAGGCGAGTCCGACCGTCGGCGTGTAGATGATCGGCTGGATCTCATCGATATTGTCGACCACGACGCGGAAGAACAGCGCCTCGTTGCGGTCGTGCAAGGCATTCAGCGCGACATATTTTTCGAGATCGGTCGGCAGCGTGCGCAGGTTGACGAGCACCCGCTCGACCTGGGTCTCCATCGTCAGCACGCAAGGCGGCAGCAGGCCGCGAAGGCCAAGCGCATCGCGCTCCTGCCCGGTGAAGGCGGTGCCCTTGTTGAGCAGGGGATCGCGCAGCAGCGCCATGCCGTGCACGGGTAAGGACGATGTCGAATGGGCGCTGACCCGAGCAGGTCTGTTCACAAATTCCCCCAGGGAGTTTCTTATTCGAGGACAGCCATTGTCGGCCAGTGCTCACCTTATATCAAGGACGTAACCATCTGCGCATCGATTGTGATCTCGCACCGCAGCGAGGTTGTCGCGAGAGACGTGGCCCTGCGCGCGTCAAAAGGCAACGCGCGGCATCGGCAGTGAGCTCCCTCCCCCGCGTGCGGGGGAGGGGTTGGGGAGAGGGCTGTCTCCGCAATGGGATTGTCGGGAAGCGGAAATCCGCAAACGGTGAGTGCCGCGGGTGGAAATCTCCTGCCCCAGTTCGGCAAAGCGCTGCTCGAGATTGGGGTCGGCCACGCCGCGACGATGGCTGCGTTCAGCTTCGTGACGATCCCCCTCGGCGTGTTATCCCGACGATGAGCTGCGGGCCCATCGCAGCGAATTGGAGCCGGAGTGAACGCTGCCGGGCCGGCACAGGCAAGCTGGAAATGATGCTGGACCGCTTGGGACATGTACTCATAAACTCGCGCTGCACTTCGTGTGAGGTCCGCTCTGCCTCCAATACCGGCCGTGTTGGCGCACCTCACTCCAGGTCCGAGTTGAGCCAATAGACGACATCGCAACGGCGCGAGCGGCCCGGTGAGCGATCATGTCGATGGCGCCTCATCCTTGGATGGGCTCATTGCCGGTATCGGTATGTTGTGATACAACCCCTAGGTGTCGGGGCGGCTATTCCGTCCTCGATTTGGGGAGGTACCTTATGAGATTCTCGTCAGGCTTCGCCGTGCCGTCAGTCGTCGTGACCTTGTCAACCGTCTTACTGTGCAGCAGCACGGCAATGTCGCAACCCACACCAAACTCGTCACTTCCCGCCGTCACGGTCGAAGCGCCGAAGGCAAGACCAACTCTTGTGCCGAGGGAAGGGCCAACGACCGTGACATCGCATCGGGCAACCCGCCATCGTGCGACCGGCTTGTCAGCTGCTCAAAATCCTGCGTTCGGGCCGAATACGGCCTTGGGCAGGCTTGCCAAGCTGGAGAGATCCGCTAGCAGTTGCAACGGTGGTTGCGAAACAAGTTACAGGGTCGGCAACGCTCCGTGGGTCGGATGTAGCCTTTCCGGCCAGGAAGGGGTTGACGGTAGCATGTTCTCGCCGACCTGCCGAGACACACTCAACTACAACACCTACGCGCAGTGCGTAGAGACCAAGGGTTTCCTTGGCGCGACGTCCAGAGAGTCTCGGTGGCTTTGTACCAGCCTGCTGGCTGGTGGCAAGTTGCCCGGCGAAAGGCTGGTCGCCGACGCCAGGCAATCGGGCCACCGTTAATCGAGTCCCTCCTGGCGGCGATGTCCCAAAGATCGACCGCATGGCGCGAATGCTTCGAGCCATGCGGAATGCCCGCTTCGGGTCACAAGCCGCCGATCACACGTTAGGTGGGACACTTCCGCTTTGGATTGGTAAGCCGACGTTTATGGGTACACGCCCTAACCTGCCGCTCGACGCGGCGTCAGATGAGCCGCGCTGTCCGCCGGCGGCGCGATGTGCATCAGGATGGTCTGGGTGGCGGATGCGACCTCGATGCCGTTGTGCTGGAAACGCTGCTTCATGCGGCGGTTGAACTCGCGCTGCACCGGCCAGCGGCCGGCCTCGGTGCAGCGGATCTGGCCGACGATCGACACCATGGCGCCGTCGACCTTGTCGATGCCCCAGAGCTCGAGATCGCCGCGGATCAGGCTGCGGAATTCCACCTCGCGGCGCATCTCGTCGACGATATCCTTGAGGATCTGGCCGGCGCGGTCGGTGTCCTCCTTGTAGGCGACGTTGACGCTGACGGACGCGTTGCCGGCGCCGCGGCTGGCATTGGTGATGGTCGTCACGGCGCTGAACGGCACGATGTGCACGGCACCGTCGCCGGCCCGGAGCCTGATCGTGCGGATCGAGACGTTCTCGACCACGCCCGAGAGCCCCGACACGCTGACGCTGTCGCCGACCTGGACGGTGTTCTCCAGCAGCAGGAACAGGCCGGTGATGAGGTCCTGCACCAGTTTTTGCGAACCGAAACCGATGGCGATGCCGACGATGCCGGCGCCCGCCAGCAGCGGCGCGACGTTGACGCCGATCTCGCTGAGCGCCGTGAGGCCGACGACGGTGGCGATCACGCACAGCAAGGCCGTCCGCAGCATCGGCTGAAAGGTCCGCAGCCGCGCGGCGCGGGCGTAGTGGCCGTCGCGCGACAGCGTATTGATCTGACGGTCCAGCAGCGCGTTGCTGGCTTCCCAGATCGCCGCCGCGCTGAAAACGGCAATGCCGATCGTTACCACCGCGGAGATCAGCCGGCTGCCGATCTGGCCGCCATAGAACCAGACGATGGCGTCGACACCCCAGACTTCGAGCACGGCCACCAAGCCGATGAACGCGATCACGCCAGATACGATCTTGCGCAGCAGCGGCAGATAGCGGTTGGCGCGGATCTCGAGGCCCGGAAAGCGCTGGAGGATTTCCGGCCTGATGCGGAAGCCGCGGTCGATTAGGCCCAGCGTCAGCATGATGGCGACACGCGTGATCAGCGCCACCGCGATGGTGCCGACGAAATATTGCAGCAGCAATGAATATCCGTTGCGGATGTTCAGCGCCCACACGGCCCACAGAGCGAGGTCGAGCGCGATGGCGAGATAGTGCCAGCCACCCGCGATGCGGTTGCGCAGTGCCGCCGCGATCCCCTGCCGGTCGGCGGGCGCGCGGATGGCTTCGGCGACCTGGCGGCGGCATTGCAGGATGATGACGACGACGAAGAGATGAACGACCAGCATCACCATGCGCAAGAGCGCGGCATAGCCGGCGCGATGCAGGCCGAGCAGCAGCGCAACGTTGGCAACGGCGATGCCGGAGACGGCGACACCGACAATTCGGCGCGCCCAGATCTCGATATAGGCGGCGGTTTCGGCCTTGACCGGAAACAAGCCGAACGGTCCCGCCAGCACACGGACCACACAGATGAGCCCGCGCGAGAACGCATAGGCGTTGACGACCGCCAAGATCACGAGGCGGACGGTGGCGGGCTCGCCGATCTCGGTGCCGAGCAGCGCCGTGGCGGCGCCGACAAAGACCAACACGGGTAGCAGCTCGAGCAGAAAGCGTCCCAGCACAAGGGGCAGCCGCAGCATGATTTGCCAGGCCCGCGCCAGGCTGTGGCGGCGCCTGTGCAGTTCGGGCGCGGGGGTGACATCGGCGACCGATGATGGCGGATCGGCAATCGGCAACACCTGCACCGGCAGGCGCGCCGTTTGCGGCATGCGCCCTTCCAGGAACACGACGGGGCGCCGGATCAGACGGAACATCACCCATTCGGCGCAAAAGGCGCAGCCGAATACCAGCGCAAGCTTCCAACCGATCTCGATCAGCAGATTGTAGGCCGCGGGATCGTTCGCGGTCCGCACTATCCAGTAGTAGAACGCCGGGAAGTGCGTGAGCGTCCTGGCCATATCGGCGACGTCTCGCGACATTTCGCCGATCTCCTCGGACACGGTGAGCATGAGCTGCGCACCGAGGCCGTCGGCCGCGAGCGGGATCGGCGATTTTGGCTCGGGCGCGGGCTGCTGTGGACCGGACGCAGTGGCGATCGCGCGCAGCGTATCGATCATCTGCGCGCGCTTCTTGTCGTCCTGCAGTGTCTCCAGCGCGCGCTTGGCCTCATCGGGCGACAACGCGGCAACGCTATTTACCGCCGGCGCAGGCGGCGCGGCGCGGGCGCTGGAGAGAGACGAGATCGCGATCAGGAGCGCGGTGAGAAGCGCGGAGGCAAGCTTATGCGACACGAGGGATTCCCTGAGAAAAATGAATGCGACGGCGACGTCGGGACCGTCACCGCCGAAGCACATGCATCATGTCGGATCGACGCTATTCGCCCGGGCGCTGTGTCGGAAGTTGGCCAGTGAGACGACATTCTCTTGGCATTTGCCGCGGTGCAGGAAGCGGGAACCACGTCGCAAGACGGGACGTGCAGCGATCGGAATGCGCGCACGCGGCTGCTAGCTCGACTGCGGCCATCCTTCGAGACGCCCGCTTGCGGCGGACCCTCAGGATGAGGGATGAGTACGCGGCTGCATTTCAATGCAGCTGGATGCAGCTGAGCCTCATCCTGAGGAGGCCGCGAAGCGGTCGTCTTGAAGGACGAGGCGCTCGCTCAGGCGCCGCTGAGACGTCATGTGCGATCGCCCTGATATGCGATCGCCCTGCGTCATTCCGGGAGTCGGCCCGGAATGACGCGATGAGGAGGAGGAGAGAAGCAGGATGTCAAAAGCGCGGCGGCCTTGTCACGGCCATCCGACGTGATCGCTGTGATGCAATCGATGTGATGCAGAGTACAGCGCCGGGCAGGTAGGGGCTATGCCACACTGATGCAGCCCACTAGACCTTGGCCCGGCGTGCCGTTCGCGTTTCTGCCGCTATGCGATAGTCCGAACGAGCTCCATCGCACTTAACGCGGCTGGTTCTGCGGAGGTGGTGTCATAGACCTCCCCTTGCTCTTGATGTGGACGTTGCGCGTCGCTTGTTTGCGACCATGGGATGGTCCTCCCGTGACGCAAGACTGTCAAGCAAGATCAATGGCGCGCAAATCACATTTGAGGGCGCGTTCCATTCCAGCGCGACGGATTCGCCGCTGTCGAAACACGAGAAGTGGACGAGTTACAAGACTGCCCTTCCCGCAGATGTAGAACGCGTCTGCTACGGTGGCCCGCGGGTCCTGAGAAAATTTGGGGACGATGACATCATGCCCCTGTTTTGCCCGACGAGTCAAACGATTTCGCTAAATCCGCAAGCGCTAACGCTGACCTCCAAGTCATTGATTTCGCTATCCCCGGCTACTGTGCATGGGGTTGTTTTCGCGTTTTTTGTTTCTTGTCCGCCTTCTCCTCCTTCTCCAGCGCCTTGCGCACCTCGTCGAATTCGCCCAGCGAGGCCTTGTCGGCGCGGGGGAAGCGCAGATCGAGCTTTTCCAGCGCCGCGACGATGGCCGACCCGATCACGACGCGGGCGAACCATTTGTGGTCGGCCGGCACGACATACCACGGCGCATGAGGCGTGGCCGTGTGCCGTACGATGTCCTGATAGACCGCCTGGTAGCGCGGCCACAGCGCGCGCTCCTTGATATCGTCCATGGAGAACTTCCACTGCTTGGACGGATCCTCCAGCCGATCGAGGAAGCGCTCGCGCTGCTCGTCCTTGGACAGATTGAGGAAGAACTTCAGCACCACGGTGCCGTTGCGTGAGAGATAGCGCTCCCACGCAGAGATGTCCTCGAACCGCTCCTTCCAGATACTCTTGGTGACGAGCTTTGGCGGCAGCTTCTCCTTGACGAGGATCTCCGGATGCACGCGCGTCACCAGGCACTCCTCGTAATGGGAGCGGTTGAAGATGCCGATATGGCCGCGCTCCGGCAGCGCGACGGCGTGGCGCCAGAGGAAATCGTGGTCGAGCTCCTTGCTGCTCGGCGCCTTGAAGGCACTGACTGCGCAGCCCTGCGGATTGATGCCCTCGAAGATCGCCTTGATCGCAGAATCCTTGCCGCCGGCGTCCATCGCCTGAAACACGATCAGCACGGACCAGCGATCCTGGGCGTAGAGCTTCTCCTGAAACGCGATCAGCCGCTTCATGTTGGCATCGAGAATCTCCTGGGCCTTCTCCTTGTCGAGGTCGCCCTTCTCGTCGGTCTTGTGGTCCTTGAGATGAAACTTGCCCGAACCATCGTACCGGAACGGCGTGATGTAGCGGTCAAGTTCCTGGGCGAGCGATTTGGACGGCTTCTTGCTCATGAGCGCGGGGCACCTTGCGTTGCGGCTTCAATCGGTCGAGCAAGCTACCAAGGATGCCCTTCGGAAGGAATATGATGAAAAGCACCAGCAGCACGCCGTAGACGAGATTGTCCCAGCCGACCGCCTTGGTGCCAAAACCGATGCGCAGGGTCTCGGCCAGCATAATCGTGATGACAGCGCCGAAGGTCGGGCCGAGCGAGACGAACAGGCCGCCGACGATGGCTGCGAACACCATCTGGAGCGACACCGCGATGCCGCTGACGGTGTCGGGCGTGATGAACATCTGGTACTGGCAGTAGATCGCGCCGGCCAAGGCCGTCATCAACGCGCTGAGCAGCGTGATCTTCAGCTTCTCCGCGGTGACGTCGACGCCGGCCGCGGCCGCGGCGTCCTCGTCCTCCGAGATCGCCTCCAGCGCGTAGCGGGCCATGCTGCGGTCGACCCAGTGCCAGACCACGATGCCGAACAGCCAGACCCCGAGCGCGATCAGGTACCAGGTGATCTTGTCGTCGAATTGCAGCGCCCAGAGCTTGTTGCCCGCGGCCCGGTTCGGCGTGTAGCCGAGCGAGCCGCCGGTGTAGTCGCGCGTCGCCGTGATGACCTGGAGCACGATGCCGGAGAGCGCGAGCGTCACCAGCACGAAATAGTGCCCGGTAATGCGGAAGCGGAAACAGGGATAGCCGACGATCAGCGCCAGCGCGCCGGCCGCGACCATGCCGATGGGGATTCCGATCCAGGGCGACCATCCCAGGTGATTCCAGAGTAGCGCGGTGACATAGGCGCCGATTCCCATGAACCCGCCATGGCCGAGCGAGACGAGGCCGAACCGCCCCATCATCGACCAGGACGTATAGGCGAACGACCAGATCAGGATCAGCACCAGGATGTGCAGATGATAGGGGTCGCGATAGACGAAAGGCAGCGCGACCAGCGCCGCCAACCCCACCACCCAAGCTGCAAGCCGTCCCCGCCCCATCATCGGCGCCTCGCGAGCAGGCCCGCGGGCCGGATGAACATCATGACGATGAAGAAGGCGAAGGCGAGCACATAGCCCCATTCGAGATCGGAGAACAGGCCGCCGAGTGAGATGATCTCGGCGAACACGAAGGCGGCGATGAAGCCGCCGATGAAATTGCCCAAACCGCCGAGCACGCAGATCAGGAAGGTGATCGGCCCGAACGACAGGCCGACGAAGGGATGCACGTCATATTGGAGCACAAGGAGGCAGGCGGCCAGCCCGGCCAGCCCACCGCCGATCGCAGAGGTGATGAGATAGATCCGCTTGGTGTCGACGCCCATCAGCGCCATGATCTGCCGGTCCTGCGAGATCGCCCGGATCGCGGTGCCGGTGAAGGTCCGCGTCATGAAGAGATAGACCGCGACCATGCCGACCAGCGCGGCCAGGAAGGACAGAAGTCGTGCGTAGCTGAAGTTCATGTCGCCGAAGGCGAGCACCGGCAGGCGGATGCCGAGGTTGCGGAAGTCGATGCCGAAGGCAACAGTCGCAAAGCTCTGCAGCACGAACAGCACGCCGCCGGTCGCAAGCAACTGGTTGATCGGCGGCGCAGTGAGGAGCGGCGCGATCACCAGGTAATGCAGCGCCGCGCCGAGCACCGCGACCAGCAGGATGGTGAGCGGCGCGGCGAGGAAATAGCTGATGCCGTAATACTGCACCAGGAAATACATCGCGTACATGCCGATCATCACCAGCTCTGCGTAGCAGATCCAGGTCACGTCGATGACGCCGAAGATCAAATTGAGCCCGAGCGCGAGCAGCGCCAGCACGCCGCCGAGCAGGATGCCGTTGATCACGGCCTCCAGCAGGTAGATGTCGAAAATGTCCAGAAATGCTTGCATGCCCCGATGAACCTCACACCCCGAGATACGCTTCCTTGACCGTGTCGCTCGCCAGCATCTCGGCCGAGGTGCCCGAGGACCTGATCGAGCCCGCCTCGATCAGATAGGCGCGATCGACCACCCGCAGCACCTGCTGCACATTCTGCTCGACGATCAGCACGGTCAGCCCGCTGGCGCGGATCCGCTTCACCAGCTCGAACACCTGCTGCACCACGACCGGCGCGAGCCCCGCCGACGGCTCGTCGAGCAGCAGCAGCTTTGGATTCGACATCAGCGCGCGACCGATCGCGCACATCTGCTGCTCGCCGCCGGACATGGTGCCGGCCATCTGGTGGCGGCGCTCCTTCAGCCGCGGAAACAGGTCGAACACCACCTCCAGCCGTTCGGCGTAGTGACCGCGCGCCTCCTTCATGAAGGCCCCCATCTTGAGATTGTCGTCGACCGAGAGCTGTGGAAACAGCCGCCGGTTCTCCGGCACATGCGCGATCCCGAGGCTGACGATCTTGTGCGGCGGCGTGGCCACCACGTCGACGGCTTCCATTCTGATCGACCCACGCGAGGGGCGGATCAGCCCGGAGATGACCCGCATCAAGGTGGTCTTGCCGGCCCCGTTGGGCCCGATGACGCCGACAGCCTCACCCGCCTTCACGTCGAGATCGACGTCGAACAGCGCCTGGAACGTGCCATAGCCGGCATTGACGCCGCGGAGCTCCAGCATCGGCTACCCTCCCGCGCGGCGGCGCGCTGCGGCGGCCGCGGCCTGCGTCGTCTCGGCATCGGTGCCGAGATAGACCTCGATGACGCGTGGATCGCCGGCAACGGCACTCGGCAAACCTTCCGAGATCTTCTCGCCGTGATCGAGCACCATCACGCGATCGACGACCCGCATCAAAACGCCCATGATGTGCTCGACCCAGATGATGGTGATGCCGAGCTCGTCGCGGATGTTGCGCAGCATGTCGGCCGCCTGACCCATCTCGGCCTCGTCGAGGCCGCCGAGGCTCTCATCGGCCAGCAGAAGTTTCGGCGCGGTGGCGAGCGCTTTCGCCAGTTCGAGCTTTTTCAGGCCGGCTGCGCCGAGGCCATCGACACTGGCATGGCGATCGGTCGGCAAGCCGACCATCGCCAGCGATCGCTCGGCCGCCTCCTCGGCCCTGGCACGGCTGTGGCGGCCCTGGCCGTAGAATCCGGCGAGCGCGACGTTCTCGAAGATCGTCAAGCGACGGAATGGTCGCGGGATCTGGAAGGTGCGGCCGATGCCACTGTTGATGATCCGGTGCGGCGGAAGGCCTGCGATTTCGGAGCCGTCGAACAGGATCGAACCGGACGTCGGCGCCAGCGTACCCGAGAGCATATTGAAGATCGTGCTCTTGCCCGAGCCGTTGGGGCCGATCAGGCCGAGGATCTCGCCCTGCTCGACTTTGAACGACACATTGTTGACGGCGGTGAAGCCACCAAACCGCTTCACCAGCCCGCTGACTTCCAGCACCGTCCCGCTCTCCTCTCTGCGCGCATTTGCGCTACTGGTTGCTGTAGGTGGTGCCCTTCGGCAGCGGCAGCACGGCCTCGCGCTGCGCCTGGCTCTTGGGCCACACCACGGAGGACTTGTCGTCGATATATTGGATCACGACCGGGAACGAGCGCTCGTTCTGCCCGGCCATCGGCGTGCCCTCGCCGTAAAACTTGACGCCGAAGCCGAGCATGGTGCCGCCCTCGGGGATATCGGTATCGAGCGCAGCCTTGCGCAGCGCATCCGGATCGACCCCGCCATATATCTTGATGGCGCGCGGCAGGACGTCATTCATGAACACATACGTGTTGGACGCACCGATGCCGACATGCGCCGAGCGGATGGCGACGCCGGGGCGGATCTTGTCGAACTCCTCGCCGACCATCTTGATCACGGGCGGGAGCTTTGGATCCATAGTCTTCTGGTTGGCAAGCCAGATCGAAATCGGGTCGGTGTTGAAGATGTAGGTGGCATCCGCCCCCATGCCTTCCTTCAGCTTCTCATAGACGCCGTAACCCGCGCCGTGCCCCATCAGCGCGCCGAACTTCAGCCCCTGTTCGCGCGCCTGACGCAGCAACAGCGTGATATCAGGGTTGTAGCCGGTGTGGAAAATGACGTCGGGCTTGGCGCGCTTCAACTTGGTCACCAGCGCGGAGAGGTCAGGCGCGGTGGCTGAATAGCCCTCCTTCATCACGACGTTGAAGCCCGCCTTCTTCGCGCCGGCCTCGTTGCCCCTGGACACGTCGACACCATAGGCGCCGTCCTCGTGAATGATGGCGACGCGCAGATCCTTCGGCTCCTTGTCGAACTTCGCCTTGGCGTTCTGCGCGATGAAATCCATCGTCATCATGCCGAACTGGTCGCCGCTCGCCTGCGGGCGGAAGACGTATTTGTAACCCTTCTCGTTGAACACGGCCGAAGAGATGCAGGTCGTCATCCACATGAACTTCTTGAGCTGCTCGACGCGGGCCGCGACCGGCACGCATTGCGCCGAGGAGAAGAAGCCGAGCACCATGTCGACCTTTTCCTGCTCGAGCAGGCGGACGGATTCGTTGATGGCGATGTCGGGCTTGCTCTGGGCATCGGCATAGACCGCCTCGATCTTGTAACCCTCGACGCCGGTCTTGGCGAAATGGTCGAGGATGATCTTTGCGCCGACATAATTGAGCTCGGACCCGCCGCCTGCGAGCGGTCCGGTCAGGTCGAACACGACGCCGATCTTGATCTTCTTCTCTTGAGCCTTCTCTTGGGCCTCGGCCGAAGCCATCAAGCCCGTGGCCGATATCGCGACCAACAGCCCACGTACCAAACGGGCAGCCCTGCGCACGCGCATCAAAACCTCCCTGGACGATTGTGCATTGCATTCTTTTTGGTTTTATATTTCTGCCCATCACATGGGCTGGGCGCAGCGATGTCAAGCCTCGCGCATCAGCGCGACGCGAACTGCTGCTCGACGAAGGCCGTGACAAATCGCGGCATGGACGGCGTGAGATCACTTATCCCGCGCACGAGATGGATTGCCGAGAGCTCTGGCTCGGCCTCGCCCGCCAGATTGGCTTCGATCCGCGCACGCGCCACATCGCCCGGCATGTCCAGGTTGATAATTTGCAACATCGCAATCGTTGGGCCGGTGACGACGCAGTGCCAGTCCGGCTCGACCAGATAATCGGCCGCGGTCAGGCCGGTCTCTTCCCCGAGTTCGCGGATCACGCTGCCGGGAATGTCCAGCGTGTCGCCCCTGACGTCGTCGAGGTCGGGCGTGCCCGACGGGAAATAGATCCGGCCCGCATTGGCGGTGTGCTGCGCCATCTCGCCCATGACGAAGGCGCCGTCGGAGGTGCGCAGCGCGCCCATGCCAAAACCGTTGAACACCGCCTTGTCGGGAAAGCCCCAATCGCGCCACGCGAGGAAGCTGGCGAAATCGGTCTCGAAATAGGTCGCAGAGAGATGGCCGTCGGCGAACCTTGCATCGAGCCCGAGCAGGACGCGGCCGTTCCAGAGCTTTGGTCGCTCACGCTGCTTCTCGGCGAAATGCGCGGCGATCTCGGCGCGCCGCTCCTCCGCGAATGCCCAGACGATCGGCCGGACGGCAAGTTCAAGCGTCGTGACCCGATGAATGATGGGTGATGTCATGACGCCTGATGACCACGCCTTCGCGTCAGTTATTTGACGCTTCCCGTGGTCTTCTTGGCTTGCTCGACGTATTTGTTGGTAAAGGTCTTGCTGACGTCGATCTTGGCGCTGGCGACCTCCGGCGAGCCGACGCTGAACACCGCGAGCACAGCGTCGGCGCCCTTCGGATCCATCTTGCCGGTCTCGGAGTACATCGGGATCGTGTTCTTGAGTGCCGCGAGATAGAGGTCCTTGTTCTTGCCGACCGTCTCCTCCGGCATCTTCGCCATGATCTCCTCGGGCGAGTGCGAGTGGATCCAGGCGAGCGTGCCCAGGATCGCGTTGGTCAGCGCCTGCGTCTCCTTCTCGTGGCCGGCAACCCAGGCCGCGGTTGAGTACAGCGCGCCGCCCGGATATTCGCCCCCGAACGTCTCGAGCGTGTCCTTCTGGGTGCGGGTGTCCGAGAGGATGCGCAGATCCTTGTGGCTGCCCTGGAGCACGGTCACCGACGGATCGAGCATCACGGCCGCGTCGATCTGGCCCTGCTCCATCGCGGCGACTGCGGTGGCGCCGAGGCCGACGCCGATCACGGCGGTGCTGGCGGGATCGACGCCATTCTTCTTGAGCATATATTTGAGGAAGAAGTCCGTGGAAGAGCCGGGCGCGCTGACGCCGACCTTCTTGCCGGCGAGATCCTTGATCGACTTGATCTCGTTCGTGTGCGACGGCGAGACCACCAGCACGAGGCCGGGATAGCGGTCATAGACGACGAACGCCTGTAGCTCCTGCTTCTTGGCTGCGAGGTTGACGCAATGGTCGAAATAGCCGGAAACCACGTCGGCGCTGCCGCCGAGCACGGCCTTGAGCGCATCCGAGCCGCCCTTGAGGTCCACGAGCTCGACGTTGAGACCCGCCTTGTCGTATTCGCCGAGCTGCTTGGCCAGCACCGTCGGCAAATAGCACAGGCAGGAGCCGCCGCCGATCGCGATCGTGACCTTGCTTTGCGCCGCGGCAAGACCGGTGGTGAGCGTCAGCGCGATCAACGCGCCCGCGAGCCTGGCTATCGTGTTCTTCATTGGTTTCCTCCGTTCGGCTGGCGGCACCATAGAGCAGCCGGACTGGCTTGAGAAGCAGGACCGAAGGCGCTGGCCATCGGCCTTTCGGCGCAATAGCATGAGCCCACAAGAACAATTCTTGATGGGGAGGATCATCCATGAATCGCCTTGCAATCGGGCTGTCGATCGCCACGGCTTTTGCCGCCGGATGCGGCGCAACCCACCTGCTGCGGCCGGCGCTGGCCGCGGAGAACATCACGCCGCAGATCATCCACACCGGCGAGATGGAGGGCGACGCGCTCGGGAACACCAACGCCGTCGGCTTCCGTTCCAAGATGTTCGCAAGCGCCGACGGCGCCACCATCTCGATCCAGGTCGGCAATGTGCCCAAGCACATGCATCCCAACACCAACGAGATCCAGTATATCCTGGACGGGACCGGGACGATCTGGTTCGGCGACAAGGAAGTCATGGTGAAGCCGGGCGACCTCGTCATCATCCCGAAGGGAACGCCGCATGGCGGCACCAAGCCGATCAGCGGACAGCTCAAGGCCATCGCGATCAAGACGCCGCCGCAGGCGCCCGACGACACCAAGTTGCTGGATTGATCTTTCGCGGTCCGGGGCTCGCGCGGCGCGCGAACCCCTTGCGGCCTAGCCGCGCCCGTCCACGGTCGGGCGCCAGACCAGCAGCCTCCGCTCCACCAATGTGACGCCAAAGTCGATCAGGATGACGAACGCCGACAGCACGAACATGCCGGCGAACACGCCGGCGACGTCGAATATGCCTTCCGCCTGCTGGATCAGATAGCCGAGCCCCGCCGCCGATCCCAGATATTCGCCGACGACCGCACCGACCACGGCAAAGCCCACGGATGTGTGCAGCGAGGAAAACATCCACGACAGCGCCGAGGGCCAATAGACGTGCTGCATCAGCTGCCGCTCGCTCATGCCGAGCATGCGACCGTTATCGAGCACGGTGCGGCTGACCTCCTTGACGCCCTGATAGACGTTGAAGAACACGATGAAGAACACCAACGTCACGCCAAGCGCGACCTTGGACCAGATGCCCAGCCCAAGCCACAGCGCGAAAATCGGCGCCAGCACCACACGCGGCAGTGCGTTGACCATCTTGACGTAGGGATCGAACACCGCCGCGACCAGCGGCTGGCGCGCGAACCAGAAGCCGATCAGCACGCCGCCGGCCGATCCGATCACGAAGGCCAGGATCGATTCCGTCAGCGTGATGCCGAGATGCTTCCAGATCACACCGGACGAGAACCATTTGACGATCTGGGCGAAGACGTCGACCGGGTTGGAGAAGAAGAACGGCGGCAGCAGGATCTTGCCGAACACGGGCACGGTCGACAGCAATTGCCACAGCGCGAGGCAGACCACCGCGACCAGCACTTGCAACGAAAGCAGCGTCACCCGCGACATCAGACCGCCTCCGCCGCTTGCGTGGACTGCGCATAGCCCTTCATGACCTCGTCCTTGAGCACGCTCCAGATCTCGCGATGAAGTGCATGGAACTCCTTGTCCAGCCGCACTTCAAAAATGTCGCGCGGGCGTGGCAGGCTCACGCGCCAGTCGCCGATGATGCGGGAGGACGGGCCCGCCGACATGATCACGACGCGGTCGGCGAGCGCGATCGCCTCTTCCAGATCATGGGTGACGAACAGCACGGCCTTGCGATCGGCGTTCCAGAGGTCGAGCAGCAGATTGCCCATCACCTGCCGGGTCTGTGCGTCCAGCGGCCCGAACGGCTCGTCCATCAGCAGGATCTTTGGATCGCGGATCAGCACCTGCGCCAGCGCCACGCGCTTGCGCTGGCCGCCCGAGAGCATGTGCGGATAGCGGTTGGCGAAGGCGCCCAAGCCGACCGAGGTTAGCCATTTCTGCACCCGCGGCAGCGCCTCGCTGCGGGGCGTGCCGCTAACTTCGAGCCCGATCGCGACGTTGTCGAGCGCGGTCTTCCAGGGGAACAGCGCATCGGCCTGGAACAGATAACCGGCATCCCGATTCAGCCCGGCAAGCGGCTGGTCGAATATCCTCACGCTCCCGGCAGCCGGCTTCAGCAGCCCGGCCGCGACGTTGAGCAGCGTCGATTTCCCGCAGCCGGTCGGGCCGACGATGGCGACGAACTCGCCCTGCGCGACCGTCAGATGCGCCTTCTCCACCGCCGTATAGACCCGCCCGTCCCCCAGTTGGAACGCGACCTTGGCATCTTCCAGCGCCACTGCCGTAGGCGTTATCATGTGTTCCCTCCGAACTTGGCCCGATGCCTTAGCCGCTCGCGCGGCCAAGTTCAATCAAGCCGCCAAGCGTGGTATGCATGGACGTTGTCATCCCCTTCCTTCCCCCTCCCTCCTTGGGCGGGTCAGCGCAGTGAGCCCCGCCCGATGTCGTCCAGGCCGATGATCGGCTATGCCCACGTCACCAAGAGCTTCGGCGCGCTCAAGGCAGTGGACGATGTGTCACTCGACATCGCCGAAGGCGAGTTCGTGGCCGTCGTCGGCGGCTCGGGATCGGGCAAGACGACGCTGCTGCGGCTCGCCAACCGCCTGATCGAGGCGGATGGGGGCACGATCACGGTCGAGGGTGACGACGTGCAGTCCGTCGATCCGGTCGCGCTGCGGCGCCGCATCGGCTACGTCTTCCAGAGCGGCGGGCTGTTCCCGCATCTGAGCGTCGCCGACAATATCGGGATCACGCCGAAGCTGCTCGGCATCCCGGCGGCGGATATTGCAACGCGGGTCGATGAGTTGCTCGAGCTCGTGCAGCTCGACCGGGCCGCGCATCGCGGGCGGTTGCCGGACGCGCTCTCGGGCGGCCAGCGCCAGCGTGTCGGCGTGGCGCGGGCGCTTGCGGCAAGGCCCCGGATCGTGCTGATGGACGAGCCCTTCGGCGCGCTCGATCCGCTCACCCGCGATGCACTCGGCGAGGATTTTCGCGAGCTGCACCGCAAGCTCGGCCTGACCACCGTGATGATCACCCACGATATGACGGAAGCGATCCTGCTCGCCGACCGCATCGCGGTGATGCGCAGCGGGAAGCTGCTGGCGCAGGGCACGCCAGTGGAGCTCTCGAAAAGCAGCGACGCCTACGTGCTGGAGCTGCTGCGGACGCCGCGACGCCAGGTCGAACGATTGAACGCGCTGCTGCCACAGGGCGGTGCGGCATGAGCCTTTTCACCGATCCGCGCTGGGGCGAGGCGCTGGGGCATTTGCCCGACTATCTCGGCAACCACGTGCGGGTAAGTCTCGCCGCACTTGCGCTCGGCCTGATCGTCAGCCTGCCGCTGGCGATCCTGACGCGCAACCGTCCCACGCCGCGCGCTGTGCTGCTCGCGCTCGCCAGCATCGTACAGACGGTGCCCGGGCTGGCGCTGCTCGCGCTGTTCTATCCCCTCCTGCTGCTCGCGGCCTCCGTGACGCTGGCCTGGTTCGGCGTCTCGTTCTCCGCCTTCGGCTTCCTGCCGGCGATGCTGGCACTGGCGCTCTATTCGATGCTGCCGGTGCTGCGCAACGGCATCACCGGCCTCAACGGCATCGATCCCGCGCTGATCGAGGCTGCCAAGGGCGTCGGAATGACCGCACGGCAGTCGCTGGTGATGGTCGAACTGCCGCTCGCCCTTCCGGTGATGATGGCGGGAATCCGTACCGCCGCAGTGTGGGTGATCGGCACTGCGACGCTATCGACCCCGATCGGGCAGACCAGCCTCGGCAATTACATCTTTGCCGGGCTCCAGACCCAGAATTGGGTGTTCGTGCTGTTCGGCTGCTTTGCCTCTGCCCTGCTGGCGCTCGCCGTGGATCAACTGCTCGGCCTGATCGAGAGCGGCCTGCGCTGGCGCAGCCGCGGGCGTGCGGCGCTTGGCGCTGCCGGGATCGCGGCACTGGTCGCCGCAACATTGGTGCCGACGATGGGGCGCTCGTCACAAAGCTATGTCGTGGGCGCCAAGACGTTTGCCGAGCAGTATGTGCTGTCGGCGCTGATGCGGGACCGGCTGCAGGCGGCCGGTCTTGCCGCCGTCGCACGATCCGGTCTCGGCTCGAGCGTGATCTTCGAGGCGTTGAAGGCCGGCGATATCGATCTCTATGTCGATTATTCCGGCACACTCTGGGCCAATCAGCTTCGCCGCATGGACATCAAGCCGCGCGCGGAGCTCTTGGCGGAGCTGCAGACGACGCTTGCGAAGGAGAACATCACCCTGCTCGGCGAGCTCGGCTTCGAGAACGCCTATGCGCTGGTGATCCCGAAGAAGCGGGCGGAGGCGCTTGGCATCCGCACCATCGCCGATCTCGCCGCGCATGCTTCGACCCTGTCGATCGCCGGCGACTATGAGTTCTTCTCGCGACCCGAATGGGCGGCGCTGCAAAAGGCCTATGGCCTCTCGTTCCGCGCCCAGCGCCAGATGCAGCCGGACTTCATGTATGCGGCGGTCGCCAGCGGTGAGGTCGATGTCATCGCGGGCTACACCAGCGACGGGCTGATCGCAAAATACGATCTGGTTGCGCTCGACGATCCCAGGCATGCGATCCCGCCCTACGATGCCATCCTGCTGCTGGCTCCGAAACGCGCCGGTGACGAGCGGCTGCGGGCCGCGCTGAAACCCCTGCTCGGCAAGATCGACATCGCGACCATGCGCGAAGCCAATTTACGCGCCGCCGGCAATGATGCGAATTCGTCGCCGGATGCGGTGGCGAGGTGGTTGTGGGAGAAGGTGGGTGGGCGGTAGGCCGTGCCATTCATCCGACGACGTTGGAGGGACGCTACAACCCGCGGATCGTCCCCGCATCGATCAGCAGCCGATTCAGCCGGCGCGCTTCGGCCCCGTCTTTACAGCCGTAGAATATGCCCTTGCAGCGGAGCATGATTTCCTTCTGCTCGGCGAAGGACGGATCGAGCGGGATGCCGGCGGCTTCCTGGATGACCAGCGGCAGATATGGGCCATCGACCGTGTCCATCACGGCCTCGCTCTTCACCGGCTCGAAATTGACGGCGTCGATCGCGTAGTAGGTCGCGTAGAGACGTGGGTCGTAGGCGTCGAGTTTTTTGCCGATTGCACCCTCGTCGAGCCCGGGCTCGAGGATAGCAGGCGCAAACTCGGGCTGATGATCGCCATAGCGCACGATCAGGAAGGGTTCGCCCGGAAATTTCTTCTTCAGGCCCGCGAGGAAAGCCTTGTATTGCTCGGCGCTCATCGCCTGCCGGCGCAGATATTCGTCGATGGACGGCACATTGCCCGGTGCGCGCCAGTTCGGCAGCAGGTCCGGGCGGAAGCGCGTTTCCCAGGGGAAATGATTGGCGCCGAGATAGATGAAGGTGAACAGCGGCTTGTTCGGCGTTCGCTCGCCCATCAGCCGGAGCGCCTTGTCGTAGAAGAAGCTATCCGGCTCGACATCCTTGGCGCCGAGATCCTTGGAGTCGAGGAAGCGTTCGATGCCGGTCGTCATCTGAAAGCTGCGCGCGGCCATGAAGCCGCCATTGGCGGGGTAGAGCGACATCGTGTCGTAGCCGCAGCGGCGCAGCGCCAGCGGCAGGCCGCGCTCGACACGGCCTGTTGCGATGCGCGTCACGAAATAGGCGAAGCGGCCGAACGAGCGCGACGACAACCCCGCGAACACGTTGTATTCGGTGAACCAGCTCGGCCCGCCGTTGCTCTCGGCCAGAAACGAGCGCTCCTTGCCGTCCCAGGATTTGAAATGGCTGCCGTAGCCGGCCGGCACCTTGATGCCCTGCGCGGCGCGGATGTCGAAGCTCGATTCATCATGGACCATGATGATGTTCGGCCGCCGGCCGGCGGGATGGCAGGCATCGACCAGCGGCATGTTGAGCCGTTCGTTGGTCGAAGCAGCCGACTCCATGAAGCCGTATTGCGCGAAGTCGGAGACCGCGCTGACGCCGGAGCGGAAGAACTTCGAGAGGTAGCCGTCGTCGTAATAGCCGCGCCAGGCCTCGTCCGGATGATAGAGCGAATAGCCGACCAGCGCGGCAAGGCAGGCGAGCTTGCAGGCAAGCGCCGGCAGCCTACGGATGCGGAATGGGTCGAGCCACCACAGCGCATACATCAGCGGTAGCGTGACGAGCCCGGCCCCGATCACCGACCAGCGCAAATTCGGAAAGATCGTGAACAGGAACGCGACCGTGTCGCGGTCGATCATCATCAGGTCGATGAAGTTGACCGTCATCTGCACGACGTCGTGCTTCAACCGCGACAGCAGCACCAGCACAACGACCATGGTCAGCGACAGCGCACTCGAGAGCGCCGGCCGCCGCAGCAGCGCGATCCAGAAGAAGTTGAGGATGCCCCAGGCCAGCACGAAGGAGAGGCGTGCGCCGAAATCCGTCTCGGTCTCGTACATCAGGACGAGCGCTGCGAGATGTGGCGCTGCAACCGCGAGCAGCCGCCAGATACCGAGCGCGGCGACGCTCGCCAGCACGGCGGTCGTGGCAGAAGGACCTGGATTGGGCGCGGACGCCATTGACGACACGCAACTGCTGGTCCGGCAAGGCGATGCCGAGCCGGCTGACCGGGCCTGCGGCGTTCGGCGCAGCCGGAAGGCCTGCACCGTGTCATAAAACTGTAATTGAACGGTCACGGACAAGCAACGCGTGTCGCGATCCGACCTTCGCTTAATGTTAGCGGAAGCCCATCGGTCTCCGCGCCCAATTCGTCCCGCCAGAGCAATCCCGCAGTGCAGAACCGACTTGCCGTCTAGTCGAGGCCCTCGACGCTGACCAGGCGGGCAGAACTGCAAGCGTCCCGAACCGCCTTGAGTCCCTGATAGGTCGCGCCTGTGTAGAACGCCTCCCAGGCTGCGACGGATGGGAATTCCAGCAGAACGATCCTGCGGGGCTGCCAGTCTCCCTCGTAGACCTTGTGGGCGCCCCCTCGCGCCAGATATCTGGCTCCAGCGGCCTCCAGGGCGGGCTTCACGCCCAACATAAAGCTTTGGTACTGCTGCAAGTCCCTGATCTCGACGTCGAAAATCACATAAGCCGGCATCTCAAGACGCTCCCACGATCGGAAATCGATCACCTGTCTGGCAATGGTCTCACCTCAGAGGCTCAGCCCTGCGGCAGCAGCCCGAGCCGCTTGGCGATGATGCGGTCGACCACACGCTTGGGCAGCGTGGCCGTCATCAAATGCCGCATCCGGTCCGGCGTGATCTGGTAGCGAACCTTGGGCCTCTCGGCGGTGAGCGCCTCGAAAACGACCTCGGCGATCCGCTCGGCCGGCAGCCCGGTCTCGCCGAGCTTCATCATGAACGCCATGACCTTGTTCAGCGCCGGCAGATAAGGCGAGTTCTGGTAAACTGACAGATCGATCTGCTCGGCCTTGCCCCAGATCGGCGTCTTGACAGCGCCGGGGGCGACGATGATGACGTCGATGCCAAACAGCATCAATTCGCGGCGCAAGCTCTCCGACAGGCCTTCGATGGCATGCTTGGAGGTGCAGTATGGCCCCAACAACGGATTACCGTTCTTGCCCGCGACCGAGCTGATCATCACGATCCGTCCCTTGGGCCCCTTCAGCGACGGATCGGCGCCGAGCAGAGGCCCGAACGCCTGCGTCGCGATGACGGGGCCGATGACGTTGATGTCCATCTGGCGCCGAAAATCATCGGCCGACAGCTCGAGCACGGGACCGGCGACCGCGACACCGGCGTTGTTGACGAGACCGGCCAGCGTCTCGCCGCCCAGAGCCTCGCGGACTTTTCGCGCAGCGGCGAGGACCGCCGCTTCGTCGGTGACGTCGAACAGCAGCGGCGTGAAGTTCGTACCGAATTCACCCATGAGCCGATCCGCATCGGCCTGCTTGCGGACGCTGCCGAAAACACGGTAGCCGCGCCCGACCAGAAATTTCGCAATGGCCCAGCCGATGCCGGTGGACGCGCCGGTGACGACGACGGATCGCATGGTCTTTTCCCCCAAGAGCTCCCGCGATCATGCAGGGGAAAGGTGCCGGGGCGCAATGCCGTCCCCGCTGAAGGAGACGCCGCAAGTGTCAGTTCTTAAGGTGAAGCGAGGCGCGAACGTCGCGACGTGAGATCGGTTGCATCATGAAGATGTGGATGAAGAGCCGAATCTTTGGCTCTGAAGACGCTGGGTTTTTGGGGATTGGGAGCTTCCGAAAAATCCTGAGAAACAACGCGAGACCAAGAATGTGGACTAAGCGTCAGTTCTTCGTGCTCAGGGAGCACTTTAGCTCGCGAAGAATTTGAATGAAGCAGCAATGCTTCGCGCGAGACGAAAAGAGCGAGACCGCTGGTTGCGATCTCGCTCGAATATAATCGCGAAGATTTAAGAATTGGTTTGGCGAGCGAAGCATGTGTTTTCGCTCGCATGACCGGATGCGGCGTAACCGATACGCCGCATCCGAACGGCCGCGACTTAGTTCTTCGACTTGTCGACCAGCGCGCCCTTCTTGATCCAGGGCATCATGTCGCGCAGCTTGGCGCCGACTTCCTCGATCGGGTGCTCGGCGAGCTTGGCGCGGGTCGCCTTGAACGAGGTCTGGTTGACCTTGTTCTCGAGCATCCAGTCGCGGGCGAACTTGCCGGACTGGATGTCGTTCAGAACCCGCTTCATCTCCTTCTTGGTCTCGTCGGTGACGATGCGCGGACCAGTGACGTACTCGCCATATTCCGCGGTGTTGGAGATCGAGTAGTTCATGTTGGCGATGCCGCCTTCATAGATCAGGTCGACGATCAGCTTCACCTCGTGCAGGCACTCGAAATAGGCCATCTCCGGGGCGTAGCCGGCTTCGACCAGGGTCTCGTAGCCGCCCTTGATCAGTTCGACCAGGCCGCCGCAGAGCACGACCTGCTCACCGAACAGGTCGGTCTCGCATTCTTCCTTGAAGGTGGTCTCGATGATGCCGGCACGGCCGCCGCCGACCGCGGAGGCGTAGGACAGGCCGAGGTCGTGGGCGTTGCCCGAGACGTCCTTTGCGATCGCGATCAGGCAGGGCACGCCGCCGCCGCGCTGGTATTCCGAGCGCACGGTGTGGCCGGGGCCCTTCGGCGCGATCATCAGCACGTCGAGATCGGCGCGCGGGTCGAGCAGGTTGAAGTGGACGTTGAGACCGTGCGCGAAGACGAGGGCGGCGCCCTTCTTCATGTTGTCGTGCAGGTGCTCGCGGTAGATGTCGCCCTGGAGCTCGTCCGGGGTCAGCATCATGACGAGGTCGGCCCATTTGGCGGCCTCGGCCACTTCCATCACCTTGAAGCCGGCAGCTTCCGCCTTCTTGGCCGAGGCCGAACCCTTGCGGAGCGCAATCGCCACGTCCTTGACGCCGGAATCCTTCAGGTTCAGCGCATGGGCGTGGCCCTGGCTGCCATAGCCGACGATGACGACCTTCTTGCCCTTGATCAGGTTCAGGTCGGCGTCGCGATCGTAATAAACACGCATGGTCGTTTCCTCGTTCAGGGGGCCGGAATCGGCCGTTGGTCAGGTCTTGTCAGTCAGGTCTCGGACGGTGAAATTTGCGGATTTCGGGGGCTGTCTAGAGCATTTTCGGCCCCCTGGGAAACCCGTTTCTGCATGGAAAGCCGGGGCATCATGCATCCATGACCACGGGATAGAGGGACGCCAGCAGCAGGATGGCCATCAGGATGTTGAAGGGGCGGACCAGCCGCTCGGAGGTCAGCACCGGCCGTAGTGCAGTGCCGAACAGGACCCAGACCACGGTCGAGACCGCGCCGACGAGTAGGCTGACCAGGGTCTGGATCGCGATATTGAGGGGGAATTGGGCAATCGCCGCGTAGGCGGTGATTGTGCCGATCACGATCACCCAGCCCTTGGCGTTGATCCACTGGAACATCGCCGCGCCCCAGAAGGTCATCGGGCCGCGGCCGGTCTCACCATCAGGCGTGGTCGGGCCGGACAAAGCAATCACGGCGGCAAGATAAATCAGATAGGCCGCGCCGGCATATTTCAGAATGGTCTGCAGGATCGGATAGGCCAGAAACACTGTGCCGAGCCCGAGGCCGACCGCTGCAATCATGAAGGCGAAGCCGATGACGACGCCGACGATGTGGGGAATCGTGCGACGGAAGCCATAAGTCAGCCCGGAGGACAGCAACATGATGTTGTTCGGCCCAGGCGTGAAATACATCACGGCCATGAAGGCGAGGAAGGCATACAGCAGCGACTGGGACATGCTCACCTCACGCGGCCTTCGGCTATGGTTCTCTGGGATACCGCCTCGGGGCGCTTCGCCAGCACCATCACCGCGATACCGCCGATCACGGTCAGCATGCCGGCGAGGCGCAGCGGACCGAACTGCTCGCCGAACACGATGCTGGACGCGGCCGAGCCGACGAACGGCACCAGCAGCGCGAACGGCACCACTTGCGCGGTGGGATAGTCACGCAGCAGCCGGCCCCACAGCCAATAGGCGATACTGGTGGAGATGCCGCCGATCACCAGCAGGCAAATGAGGCCGGTGAGCGACATGTGGATCAGCGACTGCCAGGTCGGCGTTGGTCCGTTGACGACCAGCGTGAGCGCGAACAGCGGCACCGCGGTGGCGAGACACAACCAGGCGAACAGATCGAACATCGGCACGCCGCGGGCGCCCCGCAGCAAGATATTGCCAGCCGCAAAGCTGACCGGCGCGATCATCAGCACGGCGAAGGCACCGACGCTGAAATCATAGCCCACCGTGCCGCAGATCATCAAAAGGCCAACGGCTGCGATGACGATGCCCAGCGTCTGCACCGGCGTCGGCCGCTCGCCGAATGCGATCGCGGCAAAGCCGATCGTGAACAGCGCCTGGCTCTGCACGACGACGCTGGTCAACCCCACCGGCACGCCATGGGCGATGCCATAGGCTTGGCTCAGAAACTGGCCGAGAAAGAGCGTGAAGCTGATTGCGAGCAGGAGCGACCAGGCAATTTTCGGCTTGCGAATGAACAGGCACGGCACCGCGGCAATGGTGAAGCGCATCGCCGTCATCAGCTCCGGCGAAAATTCGTCGAGCGCGATCCGGCTCGCCACGAAGGCAAGCCCCCAGATGACCGCCACCAGGATGGCGATGAGGATGTCGGCCGGCTTCATTATCGTTCCCGGTTCTGCCCTGTCGTGCAGCCCTGCTTGTTGTTCTGGTCGAGCCTTGATTGCCGGCCGTTACGTGGAAGAATTGGGTTTCCGCAGCAGATAAGTGCCGTGCATCGGAGCGTGGTAATCGGCCGAGACCAGCGTGAAGCCGACGTCGGTCAGCATCCGCTCCATGACCCAGCCAAAAGTGGAATACTCGTCGCGCATGTGGGTGACGACGCTTTCACGCGGGACATCGTGGTTCTTAATCTCAAAGTCGGCCCATTGATCGACTTCGCGCTCGACGGCATCGGGCATCGAGGCGTAGACGATGTCGCGCAAATAGAAGGTGGCACCAGGCTTGAGCGCGCGATAGATCCGCGACATCGCCACCGCCTTCCAGAAATCCGGCAGATGGTGCAGCGTGAACTCGCTGACGATCAGGTCATAGGACTCCGGCCGGTAGGCGAAGCTGAGCAGGCCGGCGGACTGCGTGCGTACGGGCGCCTTGCGGTCGCGCGCGTAGATCTCGGCGAGCGCCAGCATCGCGGGCGAGATGTCGATGGCGTCGACCTCGGCGCCCATCAGCGCGGCCTCGGTCGCGAGCACGCCGTTGCCGCAACCGATGTCGGCGATGCGCCAGCCGCGCTGGACGCCGAGCATCTTCAGGGCGGCGCGCGCCCTTAGATCGGCATCGTCATGACTGTCGTAGATCGAGGCCACTGCAGGCCCGATCCCCATCCGGTTCCGCTCGTTGTAATACCAGTCGCGCGCCAGCATGGCTCACATTCCTTCAGGCCCGCGGCCAATCGCGGCAACACCGGTGCGCGACACTTCGACGAGGCCAAGCGGACGCATCAGGTCGATAAACTGATTGATCTTGTCGGTATTGCCTGTGATCTCGAACACAAAGCTCTCGGTGGTGGCGTCGATCACGCGGGCGCGGAACGCGTCCGCCAGCCGCAGCGCCTCGACGCGATGCTCGCCCTGCCCGCGCACCTTGACCATCGCCAGCTCGCGCTCGATCGAGCGTTTCGTCAGCGTCATGTCGACGACGCGATAGACCGGGATCATGCGGTCGAGCTGATGCTTGATCTGCTCGATCACCATCGGCGTACCCGTCGTGACGATAGTGATGCGCGAGAGATGCTTCTGGCTCTCGGTCTCCGAGACCGTGAGGCTCTCGATGTTGTAGCCGCGCCCGGAGAACAGGCCGATGACGCGCGCAAGCACGCCGGGCTCGTTCTGCACGAGCACCGAAAGCGTGTGCGTCTCGTTCGGGTCGTGGCGCTCCTCGATGAAATAGGCGGATGCGGGCTGGTTCATTGTCGTCCCCTTCATTCTCGTCGTTACGCCGTCGCCCGACGAGCAACCGGCGCATCCGTCCCGACCCAACCGCGGAACAGATCGAAATCGATATTGCCGCCTGACAGCACGAGACCAACGCGCTTGCCCGACAGACTCGTCTTTTCCTGAAGCGCCGCGGCGAGCGCGGCAGCGCCGGCGCCTTCGGCCAGATTGTGCGTGTCGGTCCAGAGCGCACGGATCGCGAGCGCGATCTCATCGTCCGTCACCTGGACGATACGCGAGGCGCCTTTACGGATGATGGCGAGCGCTTCCGGATCGGGAATCCGCGTCGCCATGCCGTCCGCGAGCGTGTTGCTGGTCTCGGTGGTCACGACGTGACCCGCGGCGAAAGACAGCGCGTAGGACGGCGCCTCGGTCGATTGCACGCCGACGATCTCGGTCTTCAGGCCGAGAAGATCGCGTGCCATGATGCAGCCGCAGATGCCCGAGCCCTGCCCGATCGGCACATAGAGGATGTCGAGATCGGGCGCGGCCCGGAACAATTCGAGCGCATAGGACGCCACGCCCAGCACCAGGTCCGTATGGAACGACGGCACCATGTGCAGCCCGGCGAACTGTGCGTGGCGGCCGGCTTCCTCGCGTGCGGCCTGAAAGTCCTCGCCATGCTCAACGAGCTCGGCGCCGAACGCCTTCATCGCGCGGTTCTTCTCGACCGAATTGCCGCGCGGCACATAGATCACGGCAGGCACGCCGTGGCGGCTCGCCGCAAAGGCAAGGCTCTGACCGTGATTGCCGCGCGTCGCCGAGATGATGCCCGGAATGTTCGGCCGCTCGCGCTTCAGCCGTTCGAGGTAGACCAGCCCGCCGCGCACCTTGAAGGCGCCCGTCGGCGTGTGGTTCTCGTGCTTGACCACGACCTGCGCGCCGAGCCGCAGGCAGAGCAGCGGCCAGGCGTGCGCCGGCGTTGCCGGCACCGCCTGCCGCACGATCGCATGTGCGCGTTCGAGCTCCTTCAGGTCGAACATGTCACCTTCTCATCAATCCATCTCTCGCGACTGTCATCCCCGCGAAGGCGGGGATCCAGTATTCCAGAGGCCCCTGAGAGCGATCGACAGGCCGCGGCGTACTGGATCGCCCGGTCAAGCCGGGCGACGACAGCGGCGTTTGTGACCATCACGCTCACACCAGCGCCTTGCCGCCGGCGAACGCCTTTGCGGTGGCTTCGTCGTTCGCCTGCTCCGGCAACAGCATCTCGTTGTGCGCCTTGCCGGAGGGGATCATCGGGAAACAATTTTCCAGCGACGCGACACGGCAGTCGAACAGCACCGGGCGCTTGACCGAGATCATCTCCTGGATGGCACCGTCGAGATCGCCGGGCTTGTGCACCTGGAAGCCGACGCCGCCGTAGGCTTCCGCAAGCTTGACAAAGTCCGGCATCGCCTCCGAGTAGGAATGCGACAGGCGGTTGCCATGGAGCAACTGCTGCCACTGCCGCACCATGCCCATGTACTGGTTGTTCAGGATGAAGATCTTGATCGGCAGCTCGTACTGCACCGCCGTCGACATCTCCTGCATCGTCATCTGCACCGAGGCATCGCCCGCGATGTCGATGACGAGGCTGTCGGGATGGGCCACCTGCACGCCGACCGCGGCCGGCAGGCCGTAGCCCATGGTGCCGAGACCGCCCGAGGTCATCCAGCGATGCGGCTCCTCGAAGCCGTAGAACTGCGCGGCCCACATCTGATGCTGGCCGACCTCGGTGGTGATGTAGGTGTCCTTGCCGCGCGTCGCCTCGAACAGGCTCTGGATCGCGTGCTGCGGCAGGATGACGTCATTGCTCTTCCTGTAATAGAGCGAGTTGCGGGCGCGCCACTGCGCGATCTGCTGCCACCAGGCCTTGATGTCGGGCTTCTTCGCCTCCGCCTTGAACACCTGGAGAATGTCGCCGAGGATGTTGCCGCAGTCGCCGATGATCGGCACGTCGACGCGGATGTTCTTGTTGATGGAGGACGGGTCGATGTCGATGTGGATCTTCTTCGAGTTCGGCGAGAACGCATCGACACGGCCGGTGATGCGGTCGTCGAAGCGCGCGCCGACGCAGAGCATGACGTCGCAATCATGCATGGTCATGTTGGCTTCGTAGGTGCCGTGCATGCCGAGCATGCCGAGCCAGCTCTTGCCCGACGCCGGATATGCGCCGAGACCCATCAGGGTGGAGGTGATCGGAAAGCCGGTGACCTCGACCAGTTCGCGCAGCAGTCTGGTCGCCTCGGGGCCGGAATTGATGACGCCGCCGCCGCTGTAGATCACGGGGCGCTTGGCATTGGCGAGCAGCGCGACGGCCTTGCGGATCTGCGTCGCATCGCCCTTCACCCGCGGCGCGTAGGAGCGATGCACGTCGGACTTGCGCGGTGGATGATAGGTGCCGGTCGCGAACTGCACGTCCTTGGGCACGTCGACGAGCACCGGCCCCGGTCGACCCGTGGTCGCAACGTAAAACGCCTCGTGCAGCACCTTTGCAAGATCGTTGACGTCGCGCACCAGCCAATTGTGTTTGGTGCAGGGGCGCGTGATGCCGACAGTGTCGCATTCCTGGAACGCATCGTTGCCGATGAGATGCGTCGGCACCTGGCCGGAGATGCAGACCAGCGGGATCGAGTCCATCAGCGCGTCGGTGAGCGGCGTCACCATGTTGGTGGCGCCGGGACCGGAGGTCACCAGTGCAACGCCGGGCCGGCCGGTCGAACGCGCATAGCCCTCGGCGGCGTGGCCCGCGCCCTGCTCATGCCGGACCAGGATGTGCTGGACCTCGCTCTGCTGGAAGATCTCGTCGTAGATCGGGAGCACCGCGCCGCCGGGATAGCCGAAAATGTCGGTCACGCCATGATCGATGAGCGCGCGGACGATCATCGCGGCGCCGGTCATCTGGTTCGGATCGTGGCTCTTGTCGCTCATTGGCTTGCTCCGGATGCGCTGTTGTCAGCGGCTTCGTTCGTGTCGGGTTTTCGGAAATAAAAAAGGCCCCGAAGAGGGCCCCATGCACACCGCCTGTCATGTGGATGGCAGCTAGCCACCCCCGGCGGTGTGCCTGGGTACGACGGCGATAAGGAGTTTGGTAATAATGTTACGCATGGCAGGTGCCCAGCTTCCCGAAGGTTGCGCGAAACATAGCGGCCAATGCCCCGATGTCAAGGCAATGCGGCCGTTCCCGCGCGATTTTGGCAGTGTAGCGGCGTTCCCGGAATTGGGCGAGAGGTAAATTCGGCAGCCGAGGCACAAAAGCGTGTCAACCGGGGTCCCGGGCAGCGTTCACGGCCGCCGCCAGCCAGCCCCGAATCTCTTCCGGCTTCACCCACTCGAATTCGGGCAATTGGTGCCGGAACCAGGTGAACTGCCGCTTGGCATAATGGCGGGTGTCGGCCCGGCCAATGGTAGCCGCCTGCTCCAGGCTGAGCTCACCGCGCAGATGCCGGATCAGCGCCGGCACACCATGAGCCTTCATGGCCGGCAACAGCGGATCGAGGTTGCGGGCGGCGAGACGCTCGACCTCCTCCAGCGCGCCGGCCCCCAACATGACGTCGAAGCGGGCGTCGATGCGCGCATAGAGCTCGTCGCGCTCGGGCGCGAGGAACACCGCGCGAAAACTGTCCCTGGGCAAGAGCGGCGGCTGGCCCTCATGGTGCCAGTCCAGCAGCGACCGGCCGGTGGCTTCGAGCACTTCCAGCGCGCGCGCAATGCGCGTGCGATCGCGCAGGTTCAATCGCTCGGCCGCCCGCGGATCGGAGGCTGCGAGTTCCGCGTGCAGCGCTTCGACGCCGTTCCGCTCCAGCCGCGCCCGGACGTCCTCGCGCACCTCGACAGGGATCGGCGGCACCATTGAAAGGCCCGCCGTCAGCGCCTTGAAGTACAGCCCGGTCCCGCCGATGAAGATCGGCAGGCGGCCCTCCGCTTGCGCCTCTTCGAGCGCCCTCGCCGCGTCACTCACCCAGGCACCAGCCGAAAAATTCACGGCCGCGTCGACATGGCCGTACAGGCGATGAGGCACCTGCGCTTCGTCGCCAAGGGTGGGGCGCGCGGTGATGATGCGGAGGTCGCGGTAGACCTGCATGGAATCGGCATTGATCACGACCCCGCCCGCAGCGAGCGCAAGCTCGAGCGCCAGCGCCGACTTGCCGCTGGCGGTCGGGCCTGCGATAAGCACCGCCTTGCCAACATGCCTTCTGCCGATTTGCCCCTCGCTCACGAAAACCTCAAATGTCCCTCGTCGCCACGCTGATCTGCAACCCGAATAGTCCCGCGCTCGACTCGACCATCGTCGACGGCGCCCGCGCCGTGCTGCCTCAGGCAGCTCCGGCGCACTGGCTGTTCGACGGGGTTGCAGTCGATATCCCCTTCGGTGCCGACAGTAACCTCGAAGGCGACCGTCACGCCATCGAGCAGCGACTTCGCGAGATTCGAGGCGACCTGCCCATCGATATCGTCGTGCAGCCAGTCGGCTTCCGGCGCAAGAAGCTTTTTCTCGCCGACATGGATTCCACCATGATCGGTCAGGAATGCATCGACGAACTCGCCGATTTCGTCGGGGTGAAGGCCCATGTGGCAGCCATCACCGAGCGCGCGATGCGCGGCGAGGTCGAGTTCGAGCCGGCGCTGCGCGAGCGCGTCGCGCTGCTCAAGGACCTCCCCGCCAGTGCGGTCAACGAGGTGCTGGCCAAGCGCATTACGCTGACGCCGGGTGGCCGCGAACTGGTCGCGACCATGCGCGCCCATGGCGCCTATGCCTGTCTCGTGTCCGGCGGCTTTACGCTGTTCACCAGCGCGGTCGCCACCAGGATCGGTTTCCAGGAGAACCGCGCCAACGAGCTCGTCGTCCGCGACGGCAAGTTTACCGGCGAGGTGAAGGAGCCGATCTTGGGGCGCGCGGCAAAGCTCGCGACGCTGGTGGATCTAATGGAGTCGTTCGATCTCGACGACGTGGACTCGCTGGCGGTTGGCGACGGCGCCAATGATCTCGCGATGATCCAGGCGGCGGGCCTGGGCGTGGCGTATCATGCGAAGCCTGCGGTGGCCGCGGCTGCGGCGGCCCGGATCGATCATGGCGACCTCACCGCGCTCCTGTACGCGCAGGGGTATCGGCGGGAGGAATTCGTGGAGGCGTAGTCTCCTCTCCGCTGTCATCACCCGCGAAAGCGGGTGATCCAGTATTCCCGAGACAGCGCGAGGATACGGAAAAGCCGCGGCGTACTGGATGCCCCGCTTTCGCGGAGCATGACAGTGAATGTGTGGCTGCTCGTGCGCCTACTGCACGCTCAGCGCGACAAACCGAAGCTCGCCGTCGGCGTTCGACACCAGCAGCAACACCGACTTCTTGCCGTCCTTCTTGAGCTGGTCGACCCGCTTCTGGATATCGGCGCCGCTGGAGACGGCCTCCTGCGCCACCTCGACGATGACGTCGCCGGCGGAGAGGCGCTTCTCGGCGGCATCCGAATTGGCGTCGACATTGGTGACGACAACGCCCTTGACGCTGTCCTTGATCTTGTAGCGCGTACGCAGATCCTTGCTCAGCGCCGCGAGGTCGAGGCCGAGCGCCTTCTGTGTCACGGTCTTTTCAGGCGGAGGCTCGTCGGTCTTCACTGCGGCCTGCACCTTCTCGGGATCCTGCAACCGGCCGAGCGTGACCTTCTTGGTCTCCTCCTGACTCTTCCGGATGATGACTACGTCGACCTCCTTGCCGACCGCCGTGTCGGCGACCACGCGAGAGAGATCCTTGGGGTCCTTGACGTCCTTGCCGTCGAACTTGACGACGACGTCGCCGGGCTCGATGCCGGCCGGTTTGGCCGGGCCCTTGTCGTCGACGCCGGCAACCAGCGCGCCGCGCGGCGGCTTGATGTTGAGGCTCTCGGCGATCTCGTCGGTGACGCTCTGGATGCGCACGCCCAGCCAGCCGCGGCGCAACTCGCCGAACTGGCGGAGCTGGTCGACGACACCCGCGACCGTCTTCGACGGTACGGCGAAGCCGATGCCGATCGAGCCGCCGGAGGGCGAGATGATCAGCGTGTTGACGCCGATGACATCGCCATCGAGGTTGAACAGCGGACCGCCGGAATTGCCGCGGTTGATGGAGGCGTCGGTCTGAATGTAGCTGTCGTAGGGACCTGACGAGATGTCACGGTTCTTCGCCGAGACGATACCGGCTGTCACGGTGCCGCCGAGGCTGAAAGGATTGCCGATCGCGACGACCCAGTCGCCCAGGCGCAGCTTGTCGGAATCGCCGAACTTCACCGACACCAGCGGCTTCGGCGGTTTGAACTTCAGCACGGCAAGGTCGGTCTTCTTGTCGACGCCGACCAGATCGGCCTTGATTTTGGTCCCGTCGTTGAGGATGACGTTGATCTCGTCGGCGTCCGCGATGACGTGGTTGTTGGTGACGACGACGCCTGATGTGTCGATGATGAAGCCACTTCCGAGCGAGTTGGTCTTGCGCGGCGCCGGGCCGTTCTCGCCGCCCTTGCTGCCGCCGCCGGGACCCTTCCGATTCTTGAAGAAGTCGTCGAAGAACTCCTCGAAGGGCGAACCAGGCGGCAGTTGCGGCATGGCATTCCCGCCGCCACCCTTGGCCTCGACGGTCTGCGAGGTCGAGATGTTGACGACCGCGTCGATCACCTTCTCGGCGACGTCGGCGATGCCATCCGGTCCGCGCGCATGGGCCGGTGTGCCGAGTGCGCTGAAAGCGCCAAAGGCGAGCGCGGCCAGCCCTAAGCGCAAACGGGTCGGGGCAATGGTGGCAGCGGTCATTGTGATCTCCAGGAAACAAGGATTCGAGGTCAAGACTGCGCTCGAACGGGGGGACGGCGCAAGCGCGGACCTTAACGGGCCTCAGAACCCGGATAATAAGGCGAAAACCGGTCCCTCGCCTTCACTTTGGCGTTGGTGCGACGGCTAAATTGGACGTCGCATAACCCAGATCAGGATCAGGCCGGCCACGGCCGAACCAATGCCGACCGCCCGCAGGACATTGTCCGGCGTGGCCATCGCGCTTTTCATGGCCTTGCGCATCCAGGCCGGGCTTGCCGCGAACATCAAGCCTTCCAGCACGAACAGGATGCCCAAACCGATGAGGAAGTCGGTGAACGCAATGGACCTCATCGGATTGGAACCTCCCGTTGTGCTGTTCTTGTCTGGACGAAGGGCGGCCAGACCTGCCGCCCTTGTCTCGCTTACGGCTTCGCCGGCGTCGTGGTCGCCGTCTTGCCGGACGGGTTACCAAAGAACCGGAAGAAATCCGAGTCCGGGCGCAGCAGGAAGCGGGTGTCGTTCGCGCGCAGCCCGTTCTCATAGGCCGTCATCGAGCGGTAGAAGGCGAAGAAATCCGCATCCTTGCCGTAGGCTTCGGCGAACAGACGGTTGCGCTCGGCATCGCCGACGCCGCGCGTCTGCTCGGCCAGCGACCTCGCATCCGCCTCGATCACGGTCGCCTCGCGGTCGGCCTTGGAGCGGATCTCCTGTGCCTTCTGGCCGCCCTGCGCGCGGAACTCGGCGGCTTCGCGCTCGCGTTCCGTCTTCATGCGCTGATAGACCGCCTGGCTGTTCTGCTCCGGCAAATCGGCACGGCGGATCCGGACGTCGACGACCTGGATGCCGTAGCCGTCGGCCTCGTGGTCGAGCTGATCGCGGATGCGCTGCATCAGCTTCTCGCGGTCGTCGCGGACCACGTTGATGAAGGTGACCTCGCCGAGCACGCGGCGCAGCGCCGCGTTCAAGAGCGTGGTGAGCTGGATGTTGGCGGCCTGGATCGAGCCGATGCTCTGATAGAAGCGAAGCGCGTCCTTGATGCGGTAACGCGCGAAGGCGTCGACCACGAGCCGCTTCTGGTCGGACGCGATCGCTTCCTGCGACGGGTTCTCCAGATCGAGGATGCGCTTGTCGATGTTGATCACCGAATTCCACGGCGCCTTGAAGTGCAGGCCGGGATCGGTGACGACGTCGACGGGCTTGCCGAATTGCAGCACGATGGTCTGCTCGGTCTGCGCCACCGTGAACAGGGACATGTAGCCCACGATCACGACGAGCAGGAGCCCGAGCAGCGTGACGATGCCTGTGACCGGAGATCTCATCGGTTGCCTCCGGTCGTCTGCTGGCCGGTTGCGGGCGGCCGCTTGGTCGTCAATTCGCTGAGCGGCAGATAAGGCACGACGCCCTGGCCCGACTGGCCGCCGTCATAGATCAGCTTTTCCGAGCCGCCGAGCACGCGCTCCATCGTCTCCAGATAAATCCGTTCACGCGTCACGTCGGGCGCCTTCTTGTATTCCTCGTAAACCTTCAAGAAGCGCGAGCTCTGGCCCTTGGCCTCGGCGACCGTCTGCTCCCTGTAGCCTTCGGCGGCCTGCATGATCTGCGCCGCACGTCCGCGTGCCTGCGGCACGACCTGGTTGGCATAGGTCTGCGCCTCGTTCTGCAACTGCTCGAGATTGGCGCGCGCTGCCTGGACGTCGCGGAAGGCGTCGATTACCTGCGCCGGCGGGTCGACCTTCTGCATCTGCACCTGGCTGATCTGAATGCCGGCGCCGTAGCTGTCCAGTGTCTTCTGGATCAGTTCCTGCACGCCCTGTTCGGTGACGTTGCGTGCACCGGTCAGGATCGGCTGGATCTGAGAGCGGCCGATCACCTCGCGCATCGCGCTCTCGGCGATCGCCTTCACGGTGCCTTCGGGATTCTGGATGTTGAAGAGGAAATCGCCGACGCCGTTGGGCTTGATGCGCCAGAGCACCGTGAAGTCGACGTCCACGATGTTCTCGTCGCCGGTCAGCATCAGGCTCTCTTCCGGCACGTCACGAATGGAGCGGCCGCGCCGCGCCGGATCGTCGATCAGCGTCATGCCGATGGAGATGGTGGAAACGCGCAATGCCTTTGGCAGCAGCACGGTCTCGATCGGATAGGGCAGATGGTAGTTCAGGCCAGGCTCCACGGTGCGGACATGCTTGCCGAAGCGCAGCACGACGCCGAGCTCTTCGGACTGCACCCGGAAGAAGCCCGACAGCAGCCAGAACGCGACGATGAGGAGCACGATCAGCGTGATGCCGATGCCGGAGAAATAGCCACCCGGCATGATCTGCTGGAGGCGATCCTGGCCGCGCCGCAGAAGGTCTTCCAGATCCGGCGGCCTTGGCCCGACCGGTTGCGGGCCGTTGCCCCATGGCCCCTTCGGACCCGAGCCCCATGGGCCACCGCCCTGATTCTTCCACGGCATTCGACGCTCTCCTCGGCAGGGTGAAATTGCCCCCCGCCCGCTTTGTCCGGTCCGGCTTTATAGGGGACAGGCAGGTCCCTTACAACGCAGCCCTCGCCGCCCTCCGAGCTAAGCTCGGGGGCAGAAAAGTCAATGTTAACATTGGCAAATGCGGTTAATGGCCCGCCCGCCGACGATATGTCACATAGGAGTAGTCGGCGCTGTCGTGGGGTCCGGCTGGATGACGGATGCGCTCAACCTCATCCCACTCTGCCCTGTCGATGCCGAAATGCGTATCGCCTTCGGGGCGGGCATGCACTTCGGTGATTTCGAGGCGATCGGCGCGATCGAGCCATTGCCGATAGATTTCGGCACCGCCAATCACGGCGATCTCGGCGACCGAACGCCGCAGGGCATCGCCGCGCGCGATGGCGTCTGCGGCGGCAGTCGATGTCGCGACGATGGCGCCGGCGGCGCGATAATCCGCATCGCGCGTGACGACGATGTTGGTGCGGCCGGGAAGCGGCCGGGGCAAGGATTCGAAGGTCCTGCGGCCCATGATCACGGGCTTGCCGATCGTGAGCGCCTTGAAGCGCGCCATGTCGGATTTCATTCGCCACGGCATCGCATTGCCGGCGCCGATGACGCCGTTCTCCGCGATCGCCACCACGAAGACGATCTCCATCAGGACGCGCTCCCGGCAAGCCGCATCAGCGCGGGCCCGGTGACGCGGCACAGGGTCCAATCGTCCAGCATGACGGCACCGAGCGATTTGTAGAACGCTATCGATGGCGCGTTCCAGTCGAGCACCGCCCATTGCAGCCGCGACCAGCCGTTCTCGACGCATTCCCTGGCAAGGTGCACGAGCAGAGCCTTGCCGAGGCCCCTGCCCCGATGCGACGGCCGCACATACAAGTCTTCGAGATAGATGCCGTGGCGGCCGCTGAACGTCGAGAAATTCGCAAACCACACCGCGAAGCCGACCGGCTCGCCGTTCCACTCGGCGAGGGCGCAAAAGAGTTGCGGATTGCTGCTGAACAGCGCCTCCGCAATCATGTCCTCGGTCGCCTCGACCTCGTGCGACAGTTTTTCGTACTCGGCCAGTTCGCGGATGAAAGCGAGAACAAGCCCGGCCTCACCGGGACGCACACGGCGGATGTTGAGCGACATCGACTTCAGACCGCGACCGCGGCCTTGATGTGCGGATGCGGATCGTAGCCGACGAGCTCAAAGTCTTCGTAACGGAAGGAGAAGATATCCTTCACGTCGGGATTGATCCGCATCACCGGCAGCGCGCGCGGCGCGCGCGTGAGCTGGAGCTTCGCCTGTTCCAGATGATTGGAATAGAGATGGGTGTCACCGAACGAATGCACGAAGTCGCCGGGCTTCAGGCCCGTGACCTGCGCCACCATCATGGTGAGCAGCGCGTAAGAGGCGATGTTGAAGGGCACGCCGAGGAACACGTCAGCCGAGCGCTGATAGAGCTGGCACGATAGCTTGCCGTTGGCGACGTAGAACTGGAACAGGCAGTGGCACGGCGGCAGCGCCATCTTGTCGACCTCGGCCGGATTCCAGGCCGAGACGATCAGGCGGCGCGAGTCCGGATTGCGCTTGATCATGTCGATCACATTCGCGATCTGATCGATGCTGCGTCCGTCCGGCGCGGGCCAGGAGCGCCACTGATGGCCGTAGACGGGGCCCAGATCGCCATTGGCGTCGGCCCACTCGTCCCAGATGGTGACACCGTTGTCGCGCAGATATTTGATGTTGGTATCGCCTTTCAGGAACCACAACAGCTCGTGCACGATCGCCTTCAGCGGCAGGCGCTTGGTGGTCAGCATCGGAAAACCGGCGGACAAATTGAAGCGCATCTGATGGCCGAACACCGACAGCGTGCCAGTGCCGGTCCGGTCGGTCTTTTCGGCGCCGTCTGCAAGAATCCGCTCGAGCAGGTCCTGATACTGGTGCATGTGCGTGAGCCTTTGGGGAGGCGGCGAATTTAGCGGCCGCCCCCGCGATGCGACAGCGGCGATTCGCCGTCCGTGGACATTATACCCGGAAAAGTGAGCGTTCCCGGTGCAAACGACAAGGGGCGGAACTCGGCGTCCCGCCCCTCGTCTATCAGGTTGATCCTGCTGGCCAACTTGCCAGCTAGGGTTCGAGCCACGGCGCGCCCGACACGAGGCGGGTCGCCTTAGTTCTCGGATTCGGTGAACACCTCGTCGCGCTTGGCACGCAACGCGGGCAGCACCGTGAGCACCAGGAGGAAAGACGCAATCGCGAGCAGCACGGCCGACAGCGGACGCGTCAGGAAGACGCTCCAGTCGCCGCGCGAGATCAGCAGCGCGCGGCGCAGGTTCTCTTCCATCAGCGGTCCGAGCACCATGCCGAGCAGCAGCGGCGCCGGCTCGAAATCGTGCTTGATCAGCCAGTAGCCGACCAGACCGAACACGCCTGCGAGGATGACGTCGACCGGCGCATTGTTCACCGAGTAGATGCCGATCGCGCAGAAGATCACGATCGAGGGGAACATCAAACGGTAGGGGACGCGCAACAGCCGCACCCAGATTCCGACCAGCGGCAGGTTGATGATGATCAGCATCAGATTGCCGATCCACATCGAGGCGATCATGCCCCAGACCAGCTCCGGCTGCTTCTGCATCACCTGCGGACCCGGCACGATGCCGTGGATGGTCATCGCGCCCACCATCAGCGCCATCACGGCGTTGGGCGGAATGCCGAGTGTCAGCAACGGGATGAAGGAGGTCTGCGCCGCGGCATTGTTGGCGCTTTCCGGCGCCGCCACGCCTTCGATCGCACCGCGGCCGAACCGCGACGGGTTCTTGGCGATCTTCTTCTCGAGCGTGTAGGACGCAAAGGACGCGATGACAGCGCCGCCACCCGGCAGGATGCCGAGGATCGAGCCGAGCACGGTGCCGCGCAAGATCGCAGGCGCCGAGTCGATCAGGTCTTTCCTGGTCGGCATTAAGCCGGTGATCTTCTGCTGCACGAGGTCGCGGTTCATCTCGGCGCCGGCGTCGAGGTTGCGGATGATCTCGGCGAAGCCGAACACGCCCATCGCCACCGTCGCAAAGCCGAGACCGTCGGCAAGCTCCGGAATGTTGAACGCCATGCGCGAGGCGCCGGTCTCGATGTCGGAGCCGACCATCGACAGCATCAGGCCGAACACGATCATCGCGATCGCCTTCAGAACCGAGCCCTTGGCCAGCACAACCGCGAAGATCAGGCCGAGCACCATCAGTGAGAAATATTCGGCCGGGCCGAACGCCAGCGCGAGCTTGGTCAGCGGCGCACCGAGCACGGCGATGAGCACGGTCGCGACGCAGCCGGCAAAGAACGAGCCGATCGCCGCGATCGCCAGCGCCGGGCCGGCACGGCCCTGCTTCGCCATCTGGTGACCGTCGATGGCGGTGACGACCGAGGTCGCCTCACCGGGAATATTGACCAGAATCGAGGTGGTGGAGCCGCCGTACTGGGCGCCGTAATAGATGCCGGCGAGCATGATCAGCGCACCGACTGGCGGCAATCCGAACGTGATCGGCAGGAGCATCGCCACGGTTGCGACGGTGCCGATACCGGGCAACACGCCGACCAGCGTGCCGACCAATGCGCCAATCAGGCACATGAGAATGTTGATCGAGATCGGCAGCGACAAACCGTAGAGCCACCAGGGTGACCACCACGAGATCTGAAACACCACACCGAAACCAAGGCCCAGATTGTGGAAGAGATCGAACATCACACCCTCACTGAACCAGGAAGCGCGGGAACATCGGCATCGGCAGCCCCAGCACATAGGGGAAGAGCAGCGCGCAACCGAGCGTCAGGCAGGCGCCGACGATGATCGCTTCGACCCAGCGCGTTTCATGCGTGCCCATCGCCGAGATCAGGAAGCTCGTGAACGCCGTCACCACCACGCCAAGTGGACGAATCGCCAGGGCGAAGAAGACGATCGAGATCATCACGAAGAGCGGCCCGCGCCAGGCATAGTGCGCCATCGCCGGCCCGTCGGTCAGCAGTCCCGTCAACGCAATGCCGGCGCCAAGTGCAACCAGGAGCCCGCCAAACATCCGCGGCGCCGTGCCGGCGCCGAAGGAGAAGCCCCGCATGCCCTGCAAATCGCTGGAGGCCCACAGTGCGAACAAGGCGAGCGCCATCAGCACGATCCCGCCGACATAGTCCTGCGCCGACCTGATCGTCATGAAGATCGTGAGAATCGCCACGGCCAAGATCGGATAGGAATAGATCAGCGCCAGCAGCACATCGGATGACGCCTTCTTGGTGTCACCGCCGACCGCCCCGAGCAACGCGCCGGGCGCGCCCGCGAGCAGCGCCGTAGCGTGGCTGATCACCACCGCCGCCGGGCCGCGTCCGGCGCCCCAGCCAAAGATCGTCCCGAACGACCAGATGAATTCGAAAATCTGCGGCGCTATGGCCAGCAGACAAAAGCTGATCACCACCGAAGTGTTTCGGTTGGCTGTCGCCGAGTGGCCCATCGTATCGGCCATGCATGTCTCCTCCGCGACCCGTAAGCCACGAGCACTGTTGTTCTAATCGGCTGGAAATCGATGCCCCCGCCCGGATCCCTGCCTAGCCATTTTCATTACACAATGCCAGCAAAACCCAACAAGCCCCCGACGAGCAAAATCCAAAGTGGATTGATGCGCGAGACGGATGCGACCACTGCAACTGTTGCGGTCAGAAGCAGCGCAGCAAGCGTGCGATCGGTCGACTCGGCGAGGATCAGGGCGCTCGCCGCCATCAAGCCGATCGAGAGCGGAACCAGTGCAGTCTGGATCAGCCCGGGCCAGCACGACTGGCTCGGCCGGTTGAGGAGCCGGCTGACATAATAGGCAAGCAGCGCGGTGGGCAGGCACATGGCCAAGGTCGCCGCCAGGGCGCCGGGGATGCCAGCGACCGCATAGCCGATTAACGTGACGATAAGGACGTTCGGACCTGGTGAAAGCTGCGCGATCGCATAGGCGTCGGCAAATTGCTTGTCGGTCATCCAGTGATGCACCTCGACCGCGATGCGATGCATCTCGGGCACCGCCGCGGCGGCGCCGCCGACTGCGAACAGCGACATCAGACCGAAGGTCGAGATCAGCGCCCAGATCGGGTTCTCCGCGTTCATGCTGCTACCTTCCGCCGCATCAGGAAAATGGCGCTGACACTGACGGGGATCGCAACCAAAAGCACGGCCTGGAGCGGCAGGCGAAGGACGCCGATGGCGAGGAAGACGCCCAGCATCAGGACGAGCGCGAGGGCGTCCAGCCGCTTGAGCAGCGGCGTCATCATCCGGAAGACCACCGCGATCAAGAGACCGACGGCCGAACAGGAGATGCCCGCGAGGATGCGGCGCAGCACCTCCACATCGCCGAACCGGGCATAGATGATCGCGAGCACCGTCATGATCAGCGTGGGCGGCAGCAACAGCCCCGCAAAAGCGGCAATGCCGCCGGCGATCCCGCGCAGCCGCGCGCCGAACACCATCGACAGATTGACGATGTTGGGCCCGGGCAGGAAATGGCAGAGCGCAAACGTTTCGTTGAACTCGTCCGCCGTCATCCAGCGGTGCCGCTCGACGATGGCCTGCCGGGCGAATACCAAAACCCCGCCGAAGCCCGCCAGCGACATCCGGGCGAAGGCCAGGAACAGCGCGAGCAAGCCCGGCGGAACGGCGCGAGTGGCTGGCCGGTCCGGCTCTTGAACTGGTTGTTGGGCGGCCGGTGCGGAATCCTCGGACATGTCAGGAGCTTAGAACGCCGGCCGACGCGCGGCCAAGCCTGCCGGGAACCTATCCAGAGGGAACCTCGGAATGATCGCTCGAAACACCTGTTATTTGAAACGTTTGCCCCCTATATTGGGAGTGCCGGTCCGCCGGCTATGGAAATAAACGGTCGTCGCAATAAACCATTCGGACCCGGGGGCGGTACCCGGCGCCTCCACCAAAGCCCACCAGCGGGCTGGCCCTGAAGCGGGCTTTGGCGGGGGCGAAATAGGATCGACGAGGGCGTAAAGGGCGTTCTTTTTCCCGGTATTGTTCCGCCGTTATCGGGCTATGCAATAGTTGCCAACGACAACTTTGCTCCGGTTGCTCAGGCTGCGTAACGCAGTTTGAAAGACCATTCTGAAGTCCTAACGGGTTAAGCTCCGTTAGGCGGGGTTCGGAGGCACCTGGCAACAGAAGCCTCCACTTACCTCTTATTTCCTACCCCGCGGGGACTCCTGCTGACCCGTCAGGCGCGGTACTATTGCGGCTTGGCGAGTCGGGCCGGCAGGGCCCAGCTCCTGGAATGCAACAGGACCACCATGGCGACCGATCATATCCGATACGATGTGCTGGCTCGCGACGCGCTGCGCGGCGTGTTGCGCAAGGTGCTGACCGACGCCGCGTCGCAGGGACTGCCCGGCGAGCATCATTTCTTCATCACCTTCGTGTCGAAGGCCGAGGGCGTGAAGCTGTCGTCGCGGCTGCTGGCCCAATATCCGGAAGAGATGACGATCATCCTGCAGCACCAGTTCTGGGATCTAACCGTGCTCGAAGACCGCTTCGAGGTCGGCCTGTCCTTCGGCGGCATTCCGGAGCGGCTGATCGTGCCGTTCAGCGCCATCAAGAGCTTCCTCGATCCGTCCGTGAAATTCGGCCTCCAGTTCGACACCTCCGATGTCGCCGACCTCTCGGCCGAGACATTGCCGGCCGCTCCCGCCCCGTCCGCAGTCGCGGTGGCCCCTGCCACTGAACCTGCGGAAGGCAGCGAGGAGCCGGCGGCTCCGAACCAGGGCGGCGCCGAAGTCGTGCGATTGGATCGTTTCCGCAAGAAATGATCTAGATCGGACTGGCGCCCGTCGCAGGCGGCCAAACTCCCTATATAGAGGCACATGAAGAGGCCGCGTGGTATTTCGCGCGGCGGAATGGATGTGCTCATGGCCAAAACTTCCCTCTCGAAGATTTCCCGCTCGAAGGCTGCCCGCTCGAAGACCGACCGTTCCTCACGCCCGGCGACCCGCACCGAGACCGACAGCTTCGGCCCGATCGAGGTCCTCTCCGATCGCTATTGGGGGGCGCAGACCGAACGCTCGCGCCAGAATTTTCGCATCGGCACCGATCGCATGCCGATCTCGCTCGTGCATGCGCTCGGCATCGTCAAGCTCGCCGCGGCGCAATCGAACCAGGAGCTCGGCCTGCTCGACCAGCGCCGCGCCAACGCCATCATCCGCGCCGCGCGCGAGGTGATCGAGGGCAAGCTGGACGATCATTTTCCGCTGGTGGTGTGGCAGACCGGCTCGGGCACCCAGAGCAACATGAATCTCAACGAGGTCATCGCCAACCGCGCCAATGAGCTCCTGGGCGGCGAGCTCGGTGCCAAGAAACCGGTGCATCCCAACGATCATGTCAACATGAGCCAGTCGTCGAACGACTCGTTCCCGACCGCGATGCATATTGCGGCGGCAAGCCGCATCACCGCCGATCTCGTCCCTGCCCTCAGCGAATTGCTGCGCGCGCTGCGCAAGAAGGAGAAGGAGTTCGCAAAGATCGTCAAGATCGGCCGCACCCACACCCAGGATGCGACGCCGCTGACGCTCGGCCAGGAATTTTCCGGCTATGCCGCGCAGGTCGAAAGCGGCATCGCCCGGCTCAAGGTCGCGGTGAAGGAGCTCTATCCGCTGGCGCAGGGCGGCACCGCCGTCGGCACCGGCCTCAATTCGAAGCCGCGCTTTGCAAAACTGTTCGCAAAGCACGTTGCCGGGATTACGAAGCTGCCCTTCACCAGCGCCGCCAACAAATTCGAGGCGCTGGCCTCGAACGACGCCTATGTATTGGCGCACGGCGCCATCAACTCGGTCGCGACAGGCCTGTTCAAGATCGCCAACGACATCCGCCTGCTCGGATCGGGTCCGCGGTCGGGCCTCGGCGAACTGATGCTGCCGGAGAACGAGCCGGGCTCCTCGATCATGCCGGGCAAGGTCAATCCGACGCAGTGCGAGGCGATGACGATGGTGTGCTGCCAGGTGTTCGGCAATCACACCGCGATCACGGTCGCCGGCAGCCAGGGCCATTTCGAGCTCAACGTCTACAAGCCCGTCCTGGCCTACAACATGCTGCACTCGATCCGGCTGATGGCGGACGCCGCGCGCTCCTTCACCGAGCATTGCGTCAGCGGCATCCGTGCCGACGAGAAGCGCATCAAGGAACTGATGCAGCGTTCGCTGATGCTGGTGACGGCGCTCGCCCCCAAGATCGGCTACGACAACGCGGCCAAGGTGGCCAAGACGGCGCATGCCAACGGCACCACCCTGAAGGAAGAGGCGCTCCGGCTCGGCTTCGTCTCGGCGGGGGAGTTCGACCGCCTGGTGCGCCCCGAGAAGATGACCAGCCCGGGATAAATTCCGAATTCCGATAGCCATCCGTAATGATACGGAGCCCCTAGCTCCATTAAATGTAGGGCTTAAAGGACGGGATTTGATTACCGTCAATGTCGCGGCGGGATTGCGTGTTACGCAGCCCCTCCGTCCCCATGGGGCGGAATTCATCGTTTGATGGCCCAAGGGTCGATTGACGAGGACAAGCGAATGGCGATCAAGTCTCATCGGGCGCAGTGCGGCGCACAGTTTCTGAATGTTTCATCCTGCCCACGGAGGATCGGATGATGGAGACGCGACATGGCGAACGTCATCAACCTGAATCGTTTTCGGAAGCGCGCCGAGCGGGAAGCCACGGCGAAGCAGGCGGACGCCAACCGAACGAAGTTCGGCCGCACGAAGGCGGAGCGGTCGGCGGAGGAGACGCGCGCGGACCAGGCGAAGGCGCACCTGGACCAGCACCGGATCGATCGCGAGGAGCAGCCATGAAGTCGCCCGTCGTGAAACGGTCGATCGTCGTCGCCGGTCACAAGACCAGCGTCAGCCTGGAAGAGGCGTTCTGGAACGGCATGAAGGAGATCTCGGGCCTGCGCAACATGACGCTGTCCGAGCTGGTCGGCGAGATCGACGGCAACCGCCAGCAGGGCAATCTGTCCTCGGCGATCCGCCTGTTCGTGCTCGACTACTTCAAGAGCCGCGCCATGGCCGCCATCCAGGCGGAAAAGGTCCCGGCCTAGCAGTCGCTTTGACGCCGATCCTGGCGCCAATCGCCTCCGTCACGAAGCTGGTACTTTAAAATCACTCTAAGGTGCAGTTTCAGCGACCGAGCGCGCTTGACCTCGATGCCCTGCGTTGAAAATACAGGGCATGACCGACATCCATGATACGCGTCCGCAGATGCCGCTGGGCCTGGCCCAGCGCGGCTATACCGGCGTCATCCAGCACCTTTCCCCCAAGGACGCAGGCTCGGCGCTCTCGGACATCGAACTCGAGAGCCGGCTGATCGAGCTCGGCTTCGTCGAGGGCGCCCGGGTCGAGGTCCTGCACGAGGGGCTGGTCGGGCGCGACCCGATCGCCGTGCGGGTCGACAGCATCACCATCGCGGTCCGCCGTCGCGAAGCCATGGCCATTATCGTCGCCTGAAGCGACCGGACCCCAATTCCATGGAATTGCCCCTACTCCACCTCGCCCTGGTCGGCACGCCAAACAGCGGCAAGACCTCGCTGTTCAATGCGCTGACCGGCAGCCGGCAGAAGGTCGCGAACTATCCCGGCGTCACCGTCGAGCGCAAGGAAGGCTTCTTCGTCACGCCGTTGGGACGTCAGGTCTCCGTGGTCGACCTGCCCGGCACCTATTCGCTGCGCGGCCGCAGCCCGGACGAGGAGATCACTCGCGACTTCGTGCTCGGCAAGGTCACCGGCGAGACCCTGCCCGACCTCGTGCTGTGCGTGGCGGATTCGACCAATCTGCGCCTGACCATCCGCCTGCTGCTGGAGCTCAAGCGCACCGGCCGGCCGATGATCCTCGTGCTCAACATGTTCGACATCGCGACCCGCCGCGGCATCACTGTCGACGTCGAGCGGCTCGCCAAGGAGCTCGGCGTGCCCGTGGTCACCTCGATCGCGGTGCGCAAGGGCGGCACGGCCGACCTGCTGTCGCTGACCGACGAGATTTCGGCGAAGCTCGCCGCCGAGCCGGGAGAGAACAATTGGCGGGCGCTCAGCGTGGCCGACTTGCGCGCCACCCAGCGCGAAGCCGACCGCATCATCGCCGACTGCGTCAGCCTGCCCAGCCGGCCCGACACCTGGACCGCGCGGATCGACGCGATCGTGCTACATCCCGTCGGCGGGCTGATCGTGCTCGCCGCGATCCTGTTCGTGATGTTCCAGGCGGTGTTCGCCTGGGCGCAGCCGCTGATGGAGCTGCTCAATTCCGGCTTCGATTCGCTCGGCGAGTTCGTGCACGCCACCCTGCCCGCCGGCCTGCTGCAAAGCTTCCTGCAGAACGGCGTGATCTCAGGCGTCGGCAGCGTCATCGTGTTCCTGCCGCAGATCATCATCATCTTCCTGTTCATCCTGCTGCTGGAAGATTTCGGCTACATGGCGCGCGCCGCGTTCCTGATGGACCGCATCATGGGCGGCGCCGGCCTGCACGGCCGCGCCTTCATTCCGCTGCTGTCGAGCTTCGCCTGCGCCATCCCCGGCATCATGGCGACGCGCGTGATCGACAACAAGCGCGACCGGCTGACCACGATCCTGATCGCGCCGCTGATGACCTGCTCGGCCCGCATTCCCGTCTACACGCTGATCATCTCCGCCTTCATTCCGGCAAAAGACGTCTGGGGCTTCATCAACCTCCAGGGCCTCGTGATGTTCGGCCTCTACGCTGCCGGCATCATCAGCGCGCTTGCCGTCTCGTTCCTCATCAAATTCTTCATGCTGCGCGACTATGCGCCGGCGCCGTTCATGCTGGAGCTGCCGGACTACAAGATGCCGCGGCTGAAATCGATCGCGATCGGCGTCTACACGCGGGCCAAGATGTTCCTGCACCGCGCCGGCACCACGATCTTCTCGATGATGGTGCTGATCTGGTTCCTGGCCTCGTTCCCGCAGCCGCCAGCGGGCGCCACCGAACCGGCGATCGACTTCAGCCTGGCCGCGATCATCGGCAAGGCACTCGAGCCGCTGCTGGCGCCGGTCGGCTTCAACTGGCAGATCGCGGTCGCGCTGATCCCGGGCATGGCGGCGCGCGAGGTCGCTGTCGCAGCACTCGGCACCGTCTATGCGATCGAAGGCGGCAAGGAAGCGGCCGAGCAGATCGGCCAGGTGCTGGCGACGAAATGGTCGCTCGCGACCGCGTTGTCGATGCTGGCCTGGTACATCTTCGCCCCGCAATGCGCATCCACGCTCGCCGTGATACGGCGCGAGACCGGAAGCTGGACCTGGATGGCCGTCACCTTCTTCTACATGCTGGTGCTGGCCTATGCCGCGAGCCTTCTGACCTACAATGTCGCGGTCGCGTTCGGGGCGGGATAGGTCCCAAAACAAAAATTGCGAAAACAACCCCATGCACAGTAGACGGGCGTTGTAAAATCAATGACTTACGCGTGGGCGAAAATCATCCGGCCGCAGGGCCGCGCCAGTTGCTCCGTCGAGCAAAACAGGAGCATGATGCCATCAGCGCCATGACCGACCATATCTGGCGTCAAGCCGGTCTATGCGCCAGCACCGTTCCAATCCGCTCCTTCTTGAGCGCGAACTGTGCGGCCAATGCGAGGCCGAGTGCCAGACAGAACGTCGTCCCAGCCGCAATGAAGCGCAGCTTATTGGTGTCCCAGATTGCCCCCTCCTGTGCCACCAGCGACAGCAGTTGGGGCAGAAGCAAGAACACGTTGGTTGCCGCAAAGCCGAAGCAATTGAACAGTCGCCACGCGACCGTTCGCATCGAATTGTCGATGTCCGGCAGATCGGAGCAGCTCTGCCTGTCGAGATAGTACGAAATATAGACTGTCACGAGCGCCGGCCCGAGGCCCCACCGCAACATCGCAAAGTAAAGGCTGGCAAGAGACATTTCCCGCAAATTGCCCTCGCCAAAATTATGCACGGCCACCGTCAGGCCAGCGGGCCCTACGGCGAGCGCGACCAGGAAGCTCCAGCAATAAGTGGTGAGGTGGGACTGATCTGAATTGCTTCCCAGAGACGACATCGCAAATCGAAGCAAGAGAACTACGACGATTGCCAATCCATAATTGCAAAGCGAATACATGACCCATGCAATCGAGCGATTGGGGTCCTGCGCCCAGACAACGCCTCTGCCTTGCAGCACGTCATAAATTACGGCCGAAATGGTCACTCCCAGATAAACGGAGCAGATCAAGGCAATGATATAGACGATCCAGTACCGTAGCGGATTGTCGTGAATGGGCGCATCGATTTCGATGCCGAATTTGCTGGCCTCGTTGCGCAGGTCGATGCGAGAGCCGTTGCGATAGATCAGGTAACACGCGACAAGCCGGGCAAATCGATTGTAGAGGTCCTTGATCAATTGCGTGGCCGGGGGCGCAGCAAGGCCCGTCAACGTCCCAGCCTTCCACTGGCTCATCGTCGGCGCCGCCTGCTGGAAGTCTGCCATCAGCTTGTCGAAACCAAAGCTGTCCTCGGTGAAGAAGGTGGCGTCATCTCCGGTGTCGCGTCCCTGCGCCAGCCACCATTTCATGTAACAGATTTCCGCCCACATGCGATCCGGGGTGTTCGGGTCCTTGCGGAAGTCCTGATCGACGACATCCGGAGAATTCGCGATGACTTTCGAGAGCACATCCTGCGGCACACGCAGCGAAAAGCGGATTTGCGCCATGATCTGCTTCGCGAGCTGAGGCACGCTGATCCAGCTCTGGATCACATCGCGCACCATCAGCAGGACGTTCCACTGAGCCTCCTTCGTCAGGAGGAACAGATACACGGCCCCCATTGCTGCGACGACGGTCAGGTACGGAGCAGACTGACTTTTCGCAGCCTCTATGACCGTCTCCGGGATTGCAGGAACCAGCGGCGCCAGGGCAATGACGTCGCGGTTCTCATGGATGAGAAGAAGGAAGAAGCCGCATGAGAATACGACAAAGATGAACCCGCCCAATCGATACTGCTGCCGGGTCGTCATGTATCGCGGGAAAGTCGGGACTTCGGCAATGTTGACCGCGCGGCCAAAAGCCTGCCAGGCTAACCGGCCTGCCACGACAAGGCCCAACAACGTGATGGACCAGCGCACCAGCGAAGGAACCAGGTCGGACGCGGCGTCGCCGACCTGATCTGCGGAGGCTTGTGTCGACAGCAAAATGGAAATGACAATTCCCAACACGATGCTAGCCATAGCCTGAACTCCCTCTTGAGCGAGATAGTTCGAACGGGCCGCTCTACGCGGAATTAGGCTGTACCGTAAATCCGGAGCGACCACGTGTGTGTGAACCAATTCACACCCTCTGGAAGTTTTCGTGCAGCTCCCTCGGAAGAGGCCCAATGCCTTGTCCGCAAGACCCGGCATCTCAACAAGGCGCCGGTTGCGCCGTCGGGCAAAACAGGCGCATGATCGTATTGTCGGGGAATTGGCGCGACGCTTCGTGACGGCAAGCTAGGCCGGCGTAGCACGCCTTCTCAGCCGCTCGCCGGGAACGACGCGGTGAACACCGTCTCATCCAGCATCGACGACGCGACGATCAACCCGCCATGGGCGCGCACGATCTCTTGGGCAATGTACAGTCCGAGCCCAAGCCCTTTCTGGTTCGGCAGAACGTCGCCGCGATCGAACGCAGTGAAAAGGCGCGGGATCGCATCAGCCGGAATTGGCGCGCCTTTGTTGACAACGCTGATGTCGAAGCCGGCTTCGGTCGTCTGCGCCAGCACCCTGATCGGCTTGTCGGCGGCGCCATAGGAAATCGCGTTGCCGAGAAGATTGGACAGCATCTGACCTATGCGGTCGGCGTCGATTCTCACGGGTCCCGGAACGTTGACGACAGTTTCGATGACGCGATCCGGATGCACGTTCTCGAACTCCGCGACGATCTGCTTGATAACAGGCTCGAGGGCCTGTTCTCTCAGCTTGAGCTGCATCCCGGCGCCGAGCCGCGCGCGGGCGAAGTCCATGACATTGTCGATCAGGCCCGCCATCCGGGCCACGCTTCCCTGCAGCAGGTTGATCCAGTTCTTCCCCTCGTCATCGACCTTCTTGTGCAGAAGCCGAAGGCCGCCCTGGATCGAGGCAAGAGGGTTTCGGAGGTCGTGACCGAGCACGGCGATGAACTGCTCACGCAGTTCGGCATTGCGTTGTTCCAGCGCGAGCCTGTTCGCGATCAGCTCGACGCGTTCGGCCGCATCGAGGTGAGACGCGATCAGCTCCGCAAAAAGCTTGAACATGCCGATGATCTCGGGCGTCCGAAGCTTGCGCGGCTTCGGATCGATCGCGCAAAGAGTTCCGAAAAATGATCCGTCGGGAAGAATGATCGGCACGGAGATGTAGCTTTGGAAGCCATATTGCGCAGGCGTGTGATGCGTGCTGAAGCCGGCGTCTTCGCTGACATTCTCGATGACGACGGCGTCACGGCTCTGCCGGATCTCGTGGCAGATCGTGGTCTCGACCTTGAGCTCGTCACCGGGTTTCAGCCCGAACGCGAGTTGGTCGCGCGAGGCACAGGTGATCCACCTGTCCTCGGTGACGCGGGCAACGGCCGTAAACCCCATGCCGGTGGTCCGGCTGATCACGTCCAGGATGGTCGAGACCGCAGCGATTCCGCTGACCCTGGCTATGTCGCGCTCGAAATCCATTGCCACTCCGCATCGGAACATTCGCAGGACGACCGTCACCCCAACTGAAGCGCGCCGTTGCAACGTGAAAAGCACTGCCAGCCAAGTCATTCCGCGTCAATGTTACTCGACGCTCCACGTTGGAAGCGGCTATCTGTTCCCAATGGAACAATTCAGCACGGCTGGGCTCTCCGCCGAGAGGCTTCGCGAGGATCACCTGGCCGACCTCGTCGCATTGCATCTCCATGCCGAGGTGTCCCGATATTTCAGAGGCGTCCGTTCGGCGGAGAGGACGTAGACCCACCCCGAACTCGAAGCCAGCATCCGGCTCAGCGTACTCGCTCAGTGCGTTCGCTCGGTGTGGTGGAGCCTGAGCTGACGCCGTCATCGTCCGAGTCATTCTCCGGCTGCTGGATCAGCACCGCCGGTTCGTCGTAACCCTTGCGGCTGCTGTAGAACACCAGCGCCATCAAGCCGATGCCGACGACCAGCGAAAACACGACGCCGAGCACCAGTGCGACATAACCCGATGCTGGCACCTCCGTCGTCGTGCTGAACCAGCCGAGAAAGCCGAGCGCGCCGGCACCGACGAGGAAGGCGCATAACACCGCAATGACCGCCCATCTGGCGATCTTGCCGTCACCGGGAGCGGGTGATTCCGGTTGCCCGTCTGTGCTGTTCATGGATCTCTCCTCATGGCGCACGCGTCGCACGGCCGTCCCACTGCGCTAGGGTGCGGTGACCTTGGTCGCGATCGCGTGCAGGGCCGCCGTCATGGCGACAATTGCGGCCTTGACCGGCTCGCCGATGCCGTGACGCCCGGCGAGATACGCCGGATCGTTGTAGGACAACAATGTCGCGCCTTGTTCGTCCTGCCAGACCAGCGCCTTCAGCGGCAGATCGATGCCGCTGGTCTGCGCCTGCTGCATCAATGGCGTACCACCCTTGGCGTTCCCGAAGATGATAAGATTGGTCGGGCGCAACGGCAGGCCGGCAGCGGCGGCGCCCGCGGCATGATCGACATGGGCGAATATTGTGAGGCCCTTGGCCGTCACTTCCGCTTCCAGCCGCTTCATCGTCTCTTCAGGCCCGAAATTGCTCCTCATCGTGATGAGTCCGTCGACGGCCATTGCCTGGGTCTCCCATAAACATGTCGCAGCAACCAAAGCGAGGATCTTGACCAGCGCCGAAACCCTCATGATCACACGCTCATTTCCTGCGGAACAGTTTTGCCGGATCGAATTCCGGCTCCGGAATGAAGCCGTCGCGGTTGGGCATCTTGATCTTCGGCAAGCTGTCCTTGTCGACCTTGCCGTCGGGGGGAACGATGCCGTTCAGACTCAGGATGTAGGCGGTGACGGCATAGGTGTCGTCGGTACTGAGCGAGCCCGGTGTGGGATATGGCATCGCGCGGTGAATGTAGTCGTACAAGGTCGTCGCATAGGGCCAGAAGCTGCCCACGGTCTTGACCGGCGCGCCGGAGGCGAGTGTGCCCTGCCCGCCGGCCAGGCGATCCTTGATCCCGCCCTGGCCGTTGTCGCCATGACAGGCCGCGCAATTGTCGGCGAAGACCTGCTTACCCTGCGCGACCGTGCCGCCGCCGACAGGCAGACCCTTGCCATCGGGTGCGACGTCGACGTCCCAGAGCCTGATCTCCTCCGGAGTCGCGGGACGGCCGAAATCAAATGCAAATGCGGGCGCCGCGAGCAGGCCAAGCGTGAGAGCCGCTGCGACAAGCCGATTGTCATGCGAGGACATTATGGACCCTCCCGGCTTCGTCGATGCTCCAGGTCTGCTGGGCGCTGTAGTGAAACAACGCATTGCTCCCCATCGCGGCGATGAAGGACTGCCGGTCCGGCTGAACATTGCCTTGCTCGTCGGTCGAGCGGCTCACGATCCGTGTCGGCTTGCCATCCCAGACCCAGTCCATCTGGAATCGAACCTGTGCCTTGGACAGCACCGGCTGATTCAGCTGCGCCTGTTTCCAGATTTTCGCGCCGTCGGTCGATATCTCGACCTTGGCGATCTTGCCATGGCCGCTCCAGGCGAGACCGGAGATAATGTTGTAGCCGGGCTGGATCTGCATCGTGCCCGAGGGATGCGTGATGACGGAGTTGGTTTCCATCCTCAGCTGGAATTGGCGGGCCTTGCCGTTGGCAAGCAGTTGCGTGTAGCGCGCAGTTTCCCAGCGGGTCATCCAGGGCTCCGTGCCGAACTTGAGACGGCGCAGCCATTTGATGTTGAGGTTGCCCTCGAAGCCCGGCATCACCAGCCGCATTGGAAAACCGTGCGCAGGGCGTAGTGGTTCGCCGTTCTGACCGTAGGCGACAAAGGCCTCGTTCACGATTTCGTCGGTCAGCGGAATGCTGCGGTCAACGCCCGCGCCGTCGCCTCCCTCCGCGAGCATCCAGTTTGAGTTATTCTCCTTGCCCGCAAGACCAATCAGGAACTTCAGCGGAACGCCGGTCCACTCATTGGTGCTGACGAGGCCGTGCGTATTCTGCACCGTCAGATCAGGGTCTGCCTTCTTCCAGTTTTCCCATCCGTTTCCCGTGCATTCGATGAAGACCACGCGCGTTACGGAGGGCATCCGCTTGAGATCGTCGACGCTGAACACCAGCGTCTTCTGAACCAGGCCGTGGATGAGCAGACGGTGCTGCGCGGGATCGATGTCCGGCACCCCGGAATGGCTGCGCTCGTAGTGCAGATCGGTCGGCGTGATGTTGCCCACCAACTTCTGATGCGGCGTCTTGGAGTTGATGGCATCACCGGAGTCGACGTTGCGCTTGCCTGGTCCTGCCTCGGGAATGCGATCGATCTTGACGAAGCGCGATCGTTCGCTGTGCGCACCGAGATCGGCGCCGGGCCCGCGATCAGGGATTTCGGCCAGCGTTTGCGCGGCCGCTGCTTCGGTCGCAACCGCCCCCAGAACGCCGGCCGACAGGCCTCCCACAAAACCGCGGCGCGAGACGCTCGCGGGCCGTTGCGGTGATTTGATTTCCGTTTTGGACGTCATACGATCTCCGTCGACAATCGTGCATATTTGGAAATGCCGGCCTCTTTTCCATCGGGACATTTACCGGATGCCGCTGCAATTGCTCGTTAGGATGTGTTAGAAATCATGAGGAGCGGCGAAGACGCGTCATCTTGCCCTGCTCCGAAAGTCGCTATCCGGGTCCATGGATCATTTCAGCACCGAGAACCTGACTGCCGAGAGGCTGAACGAAAATCATCTCGCCGACCTCGTCGCCTTGCATCTCGATGCCGAGGTGTCCCGATATCTCGGCGGCGTGCGCCCGGCGGAGAGGACGAAGACCTATCTCGACACCAACATGGCGCATTGGGACCAGCATGGCTTCGGACTGTGGGTGCTGCGAACGAAATGCGGGGCATTCGCCGGGCGAGCGGGCATCCGGCACATCCTGGTGGACGATACCGACGAGATCGAGATTGCCTACGCGTTCAAGCGCGAAGTCTGGGGCCGTGGCCTTGCAAGCGAGACCGCGACCGCACTGACGGATATCGGACTGTTGCACCACCAGCTGCCGTCCCTCATCGGCCTGGTCTATGTCGGCAATGGCGCATCGCGTCGCGTTCTGGAGAAGTCCAACTATCTCCTTGAGAAAAGCACGATCCGTCACGGCGAAGACGTCGTGATCTACCGAATTCGGCGATAGCCACCAAAAGCGAGAAGCCCGGAGCCGCAGAGCACGACGGCGGCGGCAATGAAGGCGCTCCGGTATCCACTGCTGTCATACAAGACCCCTCCAAGCGAGGCGCCCGCCGTTATCGCCAATTGGATCACCGCGACTATCAATCCGCCGCCCGCCTCCGCATCCTCAGGCAGCGTCTTGCTCATCCAGGTCCACCAAGCGACTGGTGCGGCGGTGCCGATGAGGCCCCAACCGGCCAGCAGCACAGTGACAACAACGGTTGAGCCTCCGAAGGCGATCAAGCCAAGGGCAAGGGCGGCCATCGCAAGCGGCATCCCAATCAGAAGACCGTACAGGCCCCCTCTCAGAAGGAAGCTGATGAGGTAGGTCCCGAGCAGGCCCGCGACGCCGACCACGAGCAGGATGGCCGAGAGGGTCGAGACGTCTACGCGCGTCACGGTCTCCAGAAATGGGCGCAAATAGGTGAAAAGCGCGAACTGGCCCATGAACAGGAGAGCGACCGAAAGCATCCCAATGCTAACCGCCCGCCGGCGAAGCAATCCGAGTGCGTTCCACGCGGCACCGCGCTCGGAAGGCATCGAGGGCAATGTGGCGTATTGCCAGACCAGAGTGACGATCGCGAGCGGGACGACACAGAAGAAGGCGCCACGCCAGCCGATGAACTGACCGAGGTAGCTCCCGAGCGGCGCGGCGATGGTGGTCGCCAGCGCATTGCCCCCGTTGAGCAGGCTGAGGGCAGGCGCGACCTGCTGTTCAGGCACTAGACGCATGACCGTAGCCGCCGACATCGACCAGAACCCGCCGATGACGACCCCGATCAGCGCGCGCCCTACCATAAACACCAGCGCGTTCGGCGCCAGCGCCACCATCAGCCCCGAGACGATCATCAGCGAGGTGAGGCCCAGCAGAAGGCTGCGTCGATCGATGCCCCTTGTCACCGAGGCTATCGCAAGGCTCGTGAAGACGGCAAAGAGCCCGGAGACCGCGATGGCCTGGCCCGCCTGCCCTTCGGTCATTTGGAGATCGGTCCCGATGGGTGTCAGCAGGCTGACCGGCATGAACTCGGACGCAATCAATGTCCCGACGCATAGGGTCAGCGCAAAGACCGCACTCCAAGCCGGACTGCGCGACAGCGTCTCATTTCTTGCTGCGAATTGTACGCTCATGAAACCTCTTCCGATCGGCTGGGCGCGCTCGCCTGGGTTCGATACGGCGCATGAAGCGTCTTCACATTCGGTACTGCTCGTCGCCGACCTTCTCCATCCAATCGACCGCTCGTCCGTCCTGCGATTCCTGGATGGCGATGTGCGTCATGGCTGTGGTGGCCGACGCGCCGTGCCAGTGCTTCAACCCCGGAGGAAACCAGATGACATCGCCGGGCCGGATTTCCTGGACGGGCCCGCCGTCCCGCTGCGCCCAGCCGAGCCCTGCCGTGACGATCAGCGTCTGCCCGAGCGGATGCGTGTGCCAAGCCGTGCGTGCGCCGGGTTCAAAAGTGACCTGAGCGCCGCTGACGCGTGCCGGCTCGGGAGCCGCGAACAGTGGGTCGATACGCACCGTCCCGGTGAACCAGTCTTCGGGCCCCTTCTGGGAAGGACGGGACCCGTTTCTCTTGATGTCGATGTCCATTGCAGTCTCCTTCAGTGCTTCGGACGCGAGCGCCGGCGCCCTTTGAACTTCGATGATGGCGATGGCGATTGCGCTCCCCCCAATGAGGACGCCTCTGCGGGTCGTCACCGCATGCCTCCGCTGATCGCCGATCGAGAGAGGGCTTCTCGACGAGGGCATTGTTGTTCTTTCCACTGCAGCCGCTTTTTGTCCCGCCACAGGCCGCCGCCCGATGCTGATGGGCAACTAAGGCTTCCGCCTCCGCCCGATTAGGTGATAAAATCTGAATGCAGTCATAAGACAGGCTTATCAATGAACCGGGACGACGCCAGCGATATCCTGGCCTTCCTCGCTGTGGCGAGGGAGCGCAACTTCACACGTGCCGCAGCCAAGCTTGGTATGACGCAATCGGCGCTGAGCCAGATCATCCGAAAATTGGAGGAACGGCTCGGCGTCCGTCTTCTCAATCGAACGACCCGAAGCGTCACGCCAACTCAAGCCGGAGAACGGCTGTTCCTGAGCGTCGGGCCCAAATTCACCGAGATGGATGCTGATCTCGCTGCGCTGAGTGAGCTTCGGGAAAAGCCCGCTGGAACCGTGCGTTTAACGGCAACGGAGTATGCCGCCGCCGAAATCCTGCTGCCGGCGCTGGGGAAGATTCTTCCCCAATATGCAGACATCCACGTCGAGGTGATCATCGATTACGGGCTCACCAACATCGTGGCGCAGCAGGTCGATGCGGGCATTCGTCCGGGCGAGCTCGTCGCCAAGGACATGATCGCCGTGCGCGTCAGCCCTGATCTGCGAATGGCGGTCGTGGGATCGCCGTCCTACTTCGCCGAACGCAAGCGGCCCAGGATGCCTCAGGATCTAACGGGCCACAATTGCCTGAACCTGCGCCTTCCGACCCACGGCGGCAGCCTGTACGCGTGGGAGTTCGAGAAGAACGGGCGAGAGCTCAACGTGCGCGTGGAAGGACAGCTTGTGTTCAATAGCGCAGGGCTTCTTCTGGAGGGCGCGCTCAAAGGTTTCGGACTTGCCTACCTCACCGAGGGGCACGTGCAGCCATACATCTCACAGGGCCGGCTGATCAGGGTGCTGTCGGACTGGTGTCCGCCGTTCTCGGGTTATCACCTTTACTATCCCAGTCGGCGCCAACCTTCACCGGCATTCTCGCTGCTCGTCGAGGCTCTTCGATATCGCGGCAAGTAGATTGCCGCTCATTGCGCCTGACAATCTTCGACCGGGTACGACTGCTACCTGAAATAGCCCAGCACGAGATCGACGTCCGCGCTGCCGGCCGTCGTGCCGTTCAGCTCGGCGTCGATGACGCGGCGGCAGGCTTCGATCGCAGCGTGGTCACCGAGGTCGTTGGCGGCTTCCAGCACGAGCCAGGCGGCATCGACCGAGGCCTGGTCCGCTGCTCCGCCGCCGATCTCGCCGGCTGCGGCCTTGTTGAGGTTCTTCTTGCGAACGGCGGTGCCGAATTGAGGCAACATTGCAAATACTCCCTGCCAATTCCCGGATGATGCTCGGTGTACCTGTTCGGTGTACCGCTCAGTGCACCTGCAGCTCGGGCTGACGACCCGTGACGGGATCGGAGCCGGTCTTGCGCGACTGGTAGAACTTCAAGACGCTGCGCGACGTCTCGATCTTGAGCTTGCCGAAATCGCGTTCGTTGTCGTGGAGCTCGCGCGCCGTGATCAGATGATCCTTGGCGCCGAGGAACAGCAGCGACATCGTGGTGTCCCAGGAGAAATCGAGCGCCTTGCACAGCACCAGGATCATCTCGCGATTGCGATCCATCATCGCACGCTCGATCACGTCGACCGGCAGCGACGACAACAGCGACAGGCCGATCTGCACCTCGTCGAACCGGTGCTGGCGCGCATAGTTCGAGATCGAGTCCTGGTTGAGGTTGCCCTGCCGGTACTGCGTCGTCACCACGCGCTTGGCGACGAAATAGCTGCGCGAGGACGGGCCGAACTTGGAGTGCAGGTCGCCGGTGACGTCGCTGACCGAGCTCTGGATCTGCGCCATCATCTCGGGGCGCTCGTGCTCGAGCCGGCGGCGGACGTCCTCCGACGCCTTCGAGATCAGCTGCTGGAAGATGTGGCGCGGCACGTCCTTGCGCAGCCCAAGCTGCTCGGCAAGAATCGAGTCACCCTCGGCACGGCGAACCATGTGGAGCAGGCCCGAGCCGGAGAAGCGCGCGCCCTCGTTCCGGGCAACCGACGTCACGACCTCCTGGTCGCCGCGCTTGACCAGCACGTCGGTGACGGCCTCGCCGATCGACTTGCGCTGGGCGATCGCGAGCAGATGCAACTGGCTCTTGGTCATGGCGCTCTCGACCAGCAGCTTCTCGTCGAGACGATTGGAGTCGCGCAGCACGGGACCGGCGACCTCGATCTCGTCGGCGCTCGCGAGTTGCGCAATGACATTGAGCGGAGCGTGATCGCAGGCTGCCATCACCTCGGAGAGTTGCACCCGCGCGGCAACTTCGATCTCGTCGGCGAGCCGGCCGATGACCTCGCCGAACGTGCTGATCTCGTCGTCGCTGTAGCGGCCGGTGATCAGAATGTCGGTCGCGTGCCACAACGCCTTGGTCCGGCTTTCGTCGGTGCCGCGTGCGATCGCGTCGTCCAGATCCTGCAGAAGTGTTGTCGCGCCGTTCATCCCGATGACCCCAGTTCTTGGCTAGCCATCCTGCTTGTGCCGGCAGGACGCCGAGTTCCTCTGGGACCAGAGACTAGGGAACAAACGCGAGAATCCGGTAAAGTCGGCAGATCAGTTTTGCCGAGCAAAATTCGTTAAAATGCGAGGGAATGAGTTTACCGGTGAAGCTGCAGCCATCCTTCGAGACGCCCGCCTACGGCGGGCCCTCAGGATGAGGAATGAGTATGCGGCAGCATTTCAACGGAGACCGATTCAGCTAAGCCTCATCCTGAGGAGACCGCGAAGCGGTCGTCTCGAAGGACGAGGCGCTCGGTCAGGCGCCGCCAAGACGTCATATGCAATAGCCCTGCCCGCAGGCGGGAGAGGTTAAGAAGGCCAGCGGCCCGACCTCCAGACCAATCACGGATTCTGCGGCGTCAGCACCAGCGGCGGCTTTGGCTTGGGCTTTGCGGGGGGCGGGCCCGGGGCCGGCCTGACGTCGATCGGCGGGGGCAGCGGCGCGATCTGCGTGCTTGCAAGCGGCGGGCTTGGGGCCGCGGGAGCTGCCTGCGGCGCCTTGGGTGTCGGCGCGACCCTGATATCGGCCTTGGGCTTCGGCGGCGGCGCACGGCGCGGATCGCGGCCGGGCATCGGCACATCCTGCAGCGACGGCTCCGGCGCCGGGTCGGGCGACACCAGGGTCGGCAGCGCGGCGGTCGCCGGCGGCGGCTCGCCGCGCTCGATGGCGTCCAGCCGGCGCGTCTCGCGATCGATCGTGCGCACCGCGAGCCACGACGACAGCGGCCCGAGATCGACGGTGCGGTTGAGCCTGTCGGGGGGACCGGCCGCGAATAGCTGGATCTCCGGCGGCGCGCCGGAGAGCCCGGTCATGATCGGCGTCAGGCTGGCGCGGATGTCGGCCTGGTCGGCGGGGATGTCGTAGCCGCCGGAGACGATGGCACGCGCGTTCTTCGCCTCCAACGACGTTGCGCCGACGCGCAGGCGCCCGTCGCGGATCGTGAACGGGATCTGCGCCGAGGCCACTGCAATCGGACCCGCCGACAGCGCGGGCTCGACCAGCTGCCGCAGCCGGTTGTCGTCGGCAACCTGTCCGCCGTCGCTGGCGCGGATGGCGATCTCGAAGGCGCGCGGATTGAGGCCGGAGATTTCAGCGGATTCGAGCGTCACCGTGCCGTTGCCGGCGAGCGCGCCGGTGAGCGCAGCAACGCTGCGGCCCTGGCTGGTCAGCGCCATCTGCGCCGAGGCTCGTCCCTTCGGCAGCGCGAGGTCGCGGTAGCGCAGCGCCGCCGCGTCGACATTGCCGAGCTCGATACGCGCGTTCAACGTCAGACCATTGGCGCCATTGCGCGCATCGAGGCTCGCCGACATCTCGCCGCCGCCGAGGCCGCCCTTCATTGCGTCGAGCGCGAGCGACTGACCGTCGCTGCGGAGCGTACCGCCGAAGGAGCGCAGCTCGATGCCGCCGGGCAAGGTGCCGTGCAATGTCTGGAAGGCGACGCGGCCGCGCCAGCCGCCGAGAAGGCCGGCACTCAGCGACTCATTGGCATCGTGTCCGGCCGCGCCGATAGCCATCGCGAGCGCCGGCACGAGGTCGAGCGTATCGAGGCCGACTTCGCCGTCGACGGTTTTCTCCTGATCGAGCGTCACCGCCAGATGACCCCGTAAATGCGATCCGGCCAGAGTGCTGTCGAGATCGTTGAAGGTCAGGCGGTTGCCGGAGAGGGCGACGCGCGAGGACAGATTGACGCTCTGCACCGATTTATCGGCCGGGCTGGTCCCGAACAGCGGGGCCAGATTGGCATGGCGCACGCGCAAATTCACGCTGCCTTTCGGCTCCGACAATTCGACGTTGCCTTGTGCGTCCGCGTCCAATCCGCCGCCGCTGAGCTTTGCATTCAATTGCAGCGGATGGCGCCACGCGCCGCTCAAATGGCCTTCGAACTGCGAAGCGCCCTCGCCTGCGGCCACCAGGCGATCGAGCCCGAGCAACGCCAACAGCGCACTGGCCTGCGGTGTAGAGACTTTCGAATCCAGCGTGAAGTCGCTGTTGCGCAAGCGGTCGATGTCGATGCCGTTGACCGCGGCCACCGGCGTCTGCGCGGCCAGCGTCGCGCTGGCCTTGAGCTGCGGGGCGTCGAGCTCGATCACCGCGCGCGCGTCGTTGCGATCGGCGTGCTCGGCGTTCTTGTCGAGGCTGAGGTCGAGCTTGAGGCGGGTCGCACCTGGCAGCGACGGGATGGCGTCGAAGCGCGCGCGCACCGACGGCGCAAACGGCTCGAGCAGTGCGGTGAGATCGCGCAGCGAATTGGCGGAGGATTTCAGCGCGAACTTGCCAATGGCCTTGGCGCGGTCGAAGCTGCCGCTCGCTTCCGTGGTCACGCCGCTGGCCTGGCCGAACCGCAACTGCTCCAGCGAGAGCGACGCCGGGCCGTAGCCGAGTTTTGCGGTGAACGGCCGCAGCTCCTGTCCGGCCGAGATCGCGCGGCCGATATCGAGCGAAAGCTTCGCTTCCTCCGGCCATTCGCCCTGCGGCCCCGAAAGCGCGCGCGCAAAACTTGCGGCGGCATCGAGGTCGAGGCGGTCGGCCTTGAGCTCCGCGTCGATTCGCGAGCCCTTGCTCGCGCCGGTCTGGACGAAAGCGATGCGGCCTTCGACCGCGCCGCCCTCGATCTCGGCCTTCAGCCTGTCGATGGCGAAATGGTTGGCGGCGATGGTCACGTCACCGGCAAGGCGCAGCGGCCGCGTGCTGCGGCGGTTGACCTCGTTGCGGCCCTGGAGCCACGCCACCAGCGTATCGGGATCGGAGGAATCGACGCTGAGACGGCCGCTGAAGCTGTCGGCGCCGGGTGTCGCGCCGTTGAGCGAGAGCTGCGTCTGGCCTGGCGCGCGCAGCTCGAGCCGCTGGAAGGTCCAGGACCGTCCGTCGGTCGCAAGCTCGGCCGTGATGTTCTGGAGCGGCCGTGCGCCGAGCATGATCTGGTCGGAGTTGAACTCGATCTGCGCCGGGATCGGCGCCTGCGGGATTGCGGCGAGGCCCGCACGAAGCGCCGGAAGGATGCGCTGCGGCTCGGCATCGTTCTTGGCCGTCAGCTTGTCGGCATCGACCTGGCGCGCCGACAGCACCGCGCGCAGCAGCGGCGAAGCGCCGAACCTGATATCGCCGACGCCGCCGAGCTTCAGCGCGGAGTCTTCAGTGCCGAAGCTGGCGTCGACCTGCTCGAACTTCGCGCCGGCCGGATCGGCCTTGAGTTTTGTGGTGAGCTTCCAGGGCATCGGCCCCGCATCGCCCGGCTTCTTCGGCGCCGGCACGGCGAGCGTCAGCGCGCCGTCGAATTTCGGCAGACGGTTGTCGAAGGCAAGCACGCCTTCGAGATCGGCCAGGATCGCGCGCTCGCCGGGATCGATGTTGAGGTGGAGGCGGGTGGCGTTGCCGTCGGCGCTCGGGCCGGAGGAGACGCGGAACGGATAGCGGACGCCAGTGGCGGTGAAACTGCCGTCGCCCCGGACCGAGCCGGCCAGCGAGCGCACGTCGCCGGAGAAGGCGATGTCGTTGAGCTCCAGTGTCGAACGGCTGGCGGCATCATGCAGGGCGATGCGGCCGGTGAGGTTCAGCCGTTCGATCGCCAGCGATGCCAGATTGAAGCTGCCGCTCGCGGTAGACGGCAGATCGACCCGCCCGCGCGCGTCGAGGCCGAGATCGACCGCCATGCCATTGACCGAAAGCTCGGTGGCGCGCCATTCGCCGCGCATCAGCGAGCTCAGGCTGAACTCGACGTCGAGCTTGTCGGCGCGCAGGCGGCCGAGATCGTTGTTGCCGCCAAACGTGACCGCGCGCAGCCGCAGCGTCGGCGCCGGCAACAGCCGCGCGTCGAGCTCGCCCGCGACCCGCACCGGCACGCCGATGATCCTGCCGGCCTCCGCTTCAAACTGGGGCCTGAACTGGTTCCAGTCGACGAAGTACGGTCCGATCAGAGCGGCCAGCAGCGCTAAGATAAAGGCAATCGCCAATCCGAGCAGCGTCGTCTGCACGGGTCTCCCCTCGGCCAAACCGGATGCGGGCCTTGCCTGAGCCGCAGGGCCTCAGACGTACCGGAACAGCCCCTTATATAGGGGGAAGTGTGGCGAAGTCACAGCGACTGTTGCGCGCGGAGGTTAACGCCGGTGACCTATCACCAGCTCGCGGGCAGCCGCTTCAGGCCGCGCAGCACGAAGGTCGGCCGCCATTCCGGGTTTTCGACGTCGTCGATGCGCAGATCGGGCAGCCGCCGCAACAGCGTGGCGATGGCGATCTCGGCCTCGAGGCGGGCCAATTGGGCCCCCAGGCAGAAATGGATGCCACCGCCGAACGACAGCGGCCTCACGTTCTGGCGGGTGACGTCGAGCCGATCGGGGCGGTCGGGATAGACCGCCGGGTCACGGTTGGCCGAGCCCAGCAGGCAGAGCACGGTCTCGCCCTTCGGGATCTTCGCGCCGCCGAGATCGTCGATATCCTCCAGCGCGACCCGCCCGGTCATCTGCACCGAGGAATCGTAGCGCAGAAACTCCTCGATCGCGCCCACCATCAGCTCCGGCCGCGCCTTCAACAGTGCGAGCTGGTCCGGATTGCGATGCAGCGCCAGCAGGCCGTTGCCGATCAGATTGACCGTGGTCTCGTGGCCGGCACCGAACAACAGGATGATGTTGGCGGTCAGTTCCTCGTTGGTGAGCTTGTTGCCGTCTTCCTCGGCCTGCACCAGCTGGGTGATGAGATCATCGCCGGGATTTTTGCGACGCAGCTCGAACAGCTGCTGAAAATACATCTGCGCCATCATGTTGCCGGCGTTGCCCTTGGCGATCTCCTCCGGCGAGAGCGGCACGGGGTCGAGCAGCCGTCCGCCGTCGCGCGAACTGTTATAGAAAGTCTCGCGATGGTCCTCGGGGATGCCGAGCATGTCGCAGATGATGGTGACAGGCAGGCGAAAGGCGAAATCCTCGATCAGGTCCATGTGGCCGCGATCGATCACGGCATCGATGGTCTGGTCGACGATCTCCTGGATCCGCGGCCGCATGTCCTCGACGCGGCGGGCGGTGAAGGCCTTCACGACGAGGCCGCGCAGGCGGGTGTGGTCGGGCGGATCGGCCTGCAGCATCCAGTGGCTCATGCTGCGGAAGACCGGCTCCTCCATGATCTTCTCGCTATAGCGGCGCTTGGAACGCTCGACGAAATCCTTGCCGAAACGCTTGTCGCGCATCACGAGGCTGACATCGGCATGGCGGCTCGTGACGAACTGGCCGAACGGCGTCACGTGGATCGGAAAGATCGCGCGGAGCCGGTCATAATGCGGATAGGGATCGCGGATGAAGTCCGGCGACAGCGGATTGAACAGCGGACCGCCGGCGCCCTGCACGTGCTCGTTCATGGTGACCTCATATCGGTTGCCGCATGAATCGGAGACGCCGGGCAGCCCCTCTTGCGCAGCGTAACCATCCCCGAATTATCAACTCGATACATTGTTGTATCGAGTTGCATTCTGCCCTAACCTGCTCCGATGTCAAGGGTGAGAACCAGACCGACCAGGGACGACACGCGCGACAAGCTGTTCGAGGCGGCGGCGCGCGTGTTCGAGGAGGACGGCATCGGCGGCGCCAGCATCGAGGCGATCGCGGCGGCGGCCGGATTCAGCCGCGGCGCGTTCTATTCCAACTTCAAGAGCAAGGACGAGCTGATCATCGCCATGCTCGAGGACCATGTCGCGCAGTCGATCCGGCGCAACATGGACATCCTCGCGCAGCACGGCAATCTCGACGACTTCATCGCGGCGCTGAAGACGATGGATCGCACCCGGCAGGACCCGCTCGGCCGCTCGCCGCTGCTGCACATGGAGATGATCCTCTTCGTCGCGCGTGCCGAGAAGCGCCGGCCGGAGCTTGCAAAACGCCTGCGCGCGCGGCGCAAGCTGGTCGCCGACATCGTCGAGGCCACGCTGAAGAGCAACGCGAAGGGCGACACGCTGAACCCGCCATGGATGGCCTCCGTCGTGCTGGCATTGGAAGACGGCTTTCGCCTGCACCGCCTGATCGATCCGGAGACGACGCCGGCCGACAGCTTTTTGCGCGCGATCACGGATCTGCGGCGCAGGACGGGATTGGCGTCGGACTAGCGTTTGTTTTCCTTCGGATCGCCGAGCTTCGCTGTTCCCGCTCGACACGTTCGCTGCGCTTCGCGGCTGGAACCTGGCCAGGATCATGCGCGCGCATTTTCCACTTCGTCGCACCCATCCAAGGAACGTTTGTGCGGCTTACCACTTTATCCCGAGCCTGTTTTGGCAATTTGATCTTTGGAGGAGACAGCGATGAGGATTCTGAAATTATCTGCGGCCGCAGCTGCGCTGCTGGCCGGTACGGCGCTCGCGATGGCGCAGTCGAGCTCGACGGTCGGCACTGGCGGCTCGTCAGCCGGCGGTGGCACCAGCAACTCGACGATCGGCACGGGTGGTTCATCGGCAGGTTCGGGCAGCGGCTCGGGCTCGGCATCGACGCTTGGCACCGGCGGCTCGTCGGCCGGCGGCGGCACCAGCAGCTCGTCGATCGGCACCGGCGGCTCTGCTGCGGGCTCCGGCAGCGGCTCAGGCTCAGCCTCGACGCTCGGCACTGGCGGTTCGTCGGCGGGTGGCGGCAAGAGCTCGTCCAGCGTCGGCACCGGCGGCTCGGCGGCGGGCTCCGGCTCCAACTCGGCATCGACGCTCGGCACCGGCGGCTCCTCGGCCGGCGGCGGCAAGAGCGGCTCGACCGTGGGAGCGGCCGGCTCCTCCGCGGGACATGCCAGCGACATGGGCATGGACAAGGGCAAAGGCCACCACAAGGACGAGATGAAGAAGGACAAGGACTGACATCCCGGCCGGCGGAGCGGCAGCAATGCCGCTCCTTCGTCCTTCCTGAGGAGGACTGGCATGAACAGATCAATCGTTGCGATCGCAGTTTTGACTTTGATAAGCAGCGCCGCCGTGGGGGAAACCATGCAGAAAACCGGCAAAACCGCATCCGGCGAGACCTGCCGGGTCACGGTGGACAAACATCCCGACGGCAGCATTACCGCGCTGGGGTCATCGGGTTCAGGCACAACCGGCTCGACCTCATCGAGCGGCTCGCTGTCGAGCTCGAGCTCGGCCGGCGGATCGTCGGTGCACGTCCAGGCCGGTGGCGGCAACGTGTCGAGTTCGTCCTCGACGGCCGGCGGCCCCGGTTCGACCAGCGCGAGCACCGTCACAGTGAACGGCTGCACCATCTCGACATCGTCGCCGTAGCAAAAGGATTTGACAGATGAGAATGTTGATCGCGACCTCGTCGGTCGCACTCCTGCTCGCCGCCTCGCCGTTGTCGGCACAAACCAGCATGACCGGCGGCACCGGCGGCTCGGCTGCGGCTGGCGGCACCTCGGCCAGCACGCTCGGTACCGGCGGCACGTCGACGTCGGGCTCCGGACAGACCGGCTCGTCCATTGCAGCCGGCGGCAGCGCCGCGTCCGCCAACGGCAAGGCGCAGTCCGGCACCAGCATGAACAAGGGCAACGGTCCGGTGCTCAATTCCAATGCGCGCGCGCAGGCGCACGAGGGTGGTACGTTCAGCCGCTCCCACACCCGCACGAAAGTGAAGGCGGGCGAGGATGTCGGGTCGACCACCAAGACCATGTCGCACGTGCCGGGCTCCAAGCCGACCATGTCGACGACATCGACCAATTTGCGCTGAACCATCCTCACGAGACTGCTGCCCGCGATTTGCGGGCAGCTTTTTCTTCGTAAACAGGTTTTTCTTTGTGACCGGATCAACCGCCGCTCAGCGTGCGGCTGACGCGGGTCACGACGGCATCCCACTGACGCTTCTCGGCGGCCGGGTAGTTGATCAGCACGCAATGCACGTAGCGGCGGCCAAAGTTGCAGCGGTTGTACCAGATCTTGCCGCCCCGGGTGCTGGAGACCACGAAGAAGCGCGGCGTGATGCGCTTGTAGGTGATGCCGGACGGCGGATTCTTGCGCGCCAGGAAAGCGGCCGGTGAGCTGCCGTCACTGGGAACGGCCTGCACCGTCAAATCCGCGCGGCCGTCGCTGGTCCGGTACTGCATGCCATAGCCGTCGGGCTGGCCGGCTTGCTCGGTGAAGATCGACGAGGGAATGTCGACGCTGGTCCCGGTCTCGGGAATACGATAGCCGCTCCAGCTCTCCGCACCGGCAGCAGCCGGCAAGCTACAGAGCATCACAAGGATGGTGGCAATCTTTTTCATCGTATGGCCCGGTTTGCGCTGGTGGGCCGACAACGTGGGGAAACGCCGGACGTTCCTTTCCGCGGCATGAACGCGCGTTGCGCCGGACGTTGCAAGCCGGATGACGACGGACCCTCTCAAGCCGCGAGCGTCTCGTCCACACGTCCAAGAGCCCGACGAAGAGCCGCAAAGCAGTCCGCGTCGATCTGGGTGCCGATCATCTCCGACATGATTGCAATGGCTTTCGTCACCGGCATGGCGGCCCGATACGGCCGGTCCGCGGTCAGCGCATCGAAGATATCCGCGGTCGTGATGATTCGGGTGTCCAGGCAGATCTGGTCTCCCGCGAGCCCACGGGGATAGCCTTTGCCGTCCAGCCGCTCGTGATGCGCCCCGGCGATCGGAGCGAGATCGCCAAACGCGCCGATGCGCGACAGGATCGCTTCCGAATGCGCGGAATGCTTGCGCATGATCTCCCATTCGTGGTCGTCAAGCTTACCCGGCTTATCCAGGATTGCGTTGCTGACGCCGAGCTTGCCAATGTCATGCAGCAGCGCGGCACGCTTGAGCCAGCGTCGCCGCTCGGCAGCGAACTCCAGCTGCTCCGCGATCATGTCGGTAAACAGCGTTACGCGCTCGCTGTGGCCGCTGGTGTAGGGACTTTTGGAATCGACCACCTGGGCGAAGGCCGCCGCGATATCATCCAGATAGTCCTCATCCACCGGGACGCTCGCCTGCTGCGGCAGCAGAGGAACAGTCTCGGACCCACCCTCAGCGCCAAGCATGCCCCAGAATCCAGGCCGCGCCGCGATGCGCTCAAAAGCGGCGACCAGCTCTGGATCGAACCAGGTGCCGGCTCGATTCCGCGCCTCACGAAGGGCGGCTTCGGGACCGTTCGCGATGTAGAACACATCGACCACCTGGGCCAACAATGCGAGGCGGGAATAAATCGGGATCGCCGCGCCGCGAAGGCCGAGCGGCTTGCCGCCGCCATCCCAATGCTCATCGAGGTTTTTGATGCCCTCCGCGACCGGCTCGGAGAAGCGCATTTTGCGGGCGATGTCGGCGCCGCGATGGCAGCGCGTCTCGATCAGTTCGCGAGCGATCTCGCCGCCGTTCTGGAAGATGTTGACGATGGCGCGAAACCGTTCGGCCAGGCCGGCTTTCAGCCCGGTATGGCCCAGCACGAAGCGCAGCGCCTGCGGCAGGCTGCCGTCAATGAGCTTGAAGTCCTGCTTGAAGGAGAGATCATCGGTCAGATACAGCTCGCAGATGCGCGCAGCGTTGCTGCTGCAGCCGAGATCCTTCAGCAACAGCGCGTAGTAAAGTTCGACGATCTCGTCCTCGTCGAGGCCGATCTCCCTGCCGATCAAGACGCCGATGCGGCTGCATCGCACGCAATGTCCGGCCGGCTGCCCCTCGGAGAGATCGAGTGCGTGGCTCAGCGCACCCAGCAGTTCAGAAAGCGTGATCCGATCGAGCGGCTTGGGGGCGTGCAGGATGGGGTCCATCGACGGGGGCTCCGGGGCTGGTTCGGCCTGTGAAGACGCGGATCACATCACCAGCCGATCAACTGATCACCAGAGGATTAACAAGAGGTTTGTTTGGGGGTGATCCATTCGAAAGTCGCCCCCTACGCCGACCGCTTCACGCTTTTTTCATCTCACCGGATGGATGTCGCGAACGGTCAGCGCAGGTCCTATGCGCTACTGTCCATGGCCGCGACCAAGGACGCGATCTCGATGGTCGCGAAATTGCAGAAGGTGTCGGAGACCGCATAGGGGAAGATGATCTTGTCGCGGTGGCGCATCGCGCCGCAGGTATAGACGACGTTGGGAACATATCCTTCGCGTTCGGAAGGGTCCGGGCGCAATAGTGGCTCGCGCAGGCGACCGAGCACCTTCGAAGGGTCCTTCTTGTCCAGCAGCGCAGCCCCGATCGAATATTTCCGCACAGGGCCGACACCGTGCGTCAGCAGTAGCCACCCCTCATCGAGCTCGATCGGAGATCCGCAATTGCCGATCTGCACGAACTCCCAGGGGTATCGCGGCTTCAGAATCGGCTGGCCCCCATCCCACGTATGCAGATCGTCGGAAAAGATCAGATAGAGGTTCTCGTTATCCTGGCGCGCGATCATCGCATATCTGCCCCCGATCTTGCGCGGGAATAACGCCATGCCCTTGTTGCGCGCGGCATTGCCCTTCAGGGTCGACAGCCGGAACGATACAAAATCGGACGTCTCGATCAGCTCCGACCGGATCGCCCGTCCGCTATAGGCAGTGTAGGTCGCGTAGTAGATCGTCTCGCCGGCGTTGCTGAATTGCACAAAGCGGGCATCCTCGATCCCGTTCGACTGCGCTTCGGTGATCGGAAAAATCACCCGCTCGCTCAGATCCTGGCCGGCCGCGAAAGTAACAGCAATCTCGTCGCCGCCGGCGCCCGATGTCAGCCTGACGAGATCGGGGCTGGATGCCAGACGCACCGTCGGGTCGATGGTCACGGTCCCGTCTTCCGCAATAAGCCCCGAGCGAAATGTCAGCGAAGACACATGACCCTCGCCGACCGCACGCAGACTCAGGACGAAGCGGAGGCTGCCTTCCGGCGTTCCGGATTGATCGGGATGTGGCACGATACTCGGATTGAACAATGCCGAGGCCTCAAACGAATATTCGTTGAGAAAATAGGCGCCCGCGAGTTGGCGCTGCACCTGCGTGAAGACAGCATGGTCGGCCAGCGCCTCTTCCATTTCCGCGGCGCGTGCCTCGAAGGTCCGCAACAGATTGCGGTGACGGCCGAGGAAGTTCTCCAGAACGTCGGCCAATTGCCGTCCAGCGGTCTCGGGATCGAGCGCGAGGACCCGTTCGACGATATGGTTGGCGCGGGTCTTGTCCGTCGGATTGAGGTCGCGCGGCTCTGTTGCCGGCTTGAAGGGCCGGACGATGACACGGGTCGGATCAGGCCGCAGCTGAAGGGCTTGGCGTTTGAGGAAGGGAGATTGCGACAAAACGGCCTCGATGGGTTGAAGGATGAAATCGTAGTCCTGCTCCGTCAAGCGACGAGAGGAGCAGGTTTGGCCCGGCTTTCGCTGAGGCGGGCAATTTGCCGAATCTCGGAAAGACCAAGCAAATACGACACCACGGATTCCCCTCCCCGATTCTCATTGGGACGGTCGGGGTGCAGGCCATCCCGGCAGCTTCCGGTTTCCAGATCGACCAGCGAGGCCGACAGATCGTTGCTGCCTAGAAACCACGCAAAGACCCGCGCGGCTTCGGCTTTCCACTCGACATCGTGATCGGCCCGCCACGCAGCGAGGCATGCCGCGATGGTCGCCGCGGCCTCCAGCGGCTGCTGGTCGAAGGCTTGCGACGGCTGGCGTCGATCGCCAAATCCCGCTGTGCCGATCGGGCGGAATTGGCCTTTTGCTGAGGTTTGGCGCTCCACAAGCCAGCGCAACGACTCCAGACCGATATTGACATAACGCGATGTCTTGCTCGCCAGGCCGGTCATGATCAGCGCCTGGGGCAAGCGGGCGTTATCGTAGGCCAAGCCGTCCTCGAACCAGACCCAATCGCCGGTGGCCACGGTGTCGAAGATCAAGACCAACCGATCGGCAAGCACGGCACGCAGGCGGGTCGCCTGGACATCGTCCGGGACCGCCGAGCAGTAAGCATCGAGGCCCAGCAATACGAACGCCCACGCACGGGGCGAACGAAAGCTTTCCACTGTCGCCATCGCTTCGGAAAACAGCGCCGCGGCCCATGAGCGCCGCGACGGGCTGGCATCGGTCAGCGCGCACACGCCCAAGGCCCAGAGCGTGCGTCCGTGGCTATCCTCCGACCCCCTGTCCTCCAACCAGCAGCGGTTGAAGCCCATGAAATTGCGAAATCGTCGTGTATCCGGATTCCAGGCGTGCTGGACAAAGGCGGCAAATCGCGCCGTCAGGACTTCCGGCAGCCGCTCTTCGCCCGGATTGTTGAGCGCACAGGCCACGAGCAGCGCCCGGGCGTTGTCGTCGACGCAATAGCCGTGGGCACGATCCGGCACGCTATGAACGGCATGCTGAAACAATCCCGTGTCGTCACACATCGACAGGAAATGACCGAGCTGCATTTCCGGCGGGGCGCGGCTGTCGCGCAGCAGCGTACCAGTATCCGTGCGCGCAATGGTCTTGAGCCGATGCCGTCGGCCGGCGTTCTCGAAGACCGACATATAGCGTTCGGCGGTTCTTTCCCACGTCATCGCGCGGCTGCTCGAATAGGCGCGCTTGCGCATCGCCTGCCGAAGCACGTCGTTGGTGAGCAACTTGGCGATTTCGACGCCGAGCGCGGCCGCATCGCCAAACGGAACCAGGATGCCGCGGCCATCGGCCAATAGTTCGCGGGCATGCCAATACGGGGTGGAAACCACGGCTTTACCGAGGCCAAAACTGTAGGCCAGCGTGCCCGATGTCATCTGGGCCTCACTGAGGTACGGCGTCACGTAGACGTCGGACATCGAGATGAACTCGAGCAGCGTTTTCTTGTCGACGAACTGATCGAGGAATACGACGTGATCATCGACGCCAGCCTGGCGCGCATGCGCCATCAGGGCCTCCCGATAGGCTTCACCCCTGTCTCGCACGAGGTTGGGATGCGTCGCACCGAGCACGACGTAAACGGCGTCGGGTCGCGTCTTCAGAATCGAAGGCATCGCATCGATCATGACTTCGATACCCTTGTTCGGCGACAGCAATCCGAAGGTCAGGATGACCGACTTGTTGCTGAACCCGAGCGCGGCTTTGGCCGCGTCGGGTTCGACGAACGCAAACTCCGGGATACCGTGCGGGATGATTTCGATCTTCTCGTCAGCCACGTGATAGACGGAGCGCAACAACTCTCGACCCTTTTCAGCCATCACGACCACCTTGGACGAGCACTCGACGATGCGCGCGATGACATCGCGCTGAGCCTCTGTCGGCTGGGACAGGACCGTATGCAGGGTTGTCACTATCGGTATGGTCAGGCGCGACAAGAGCGCCATGATGTGGCCTCCGGCTTCGCCGCCGAAAATGCCGAATTCGTGCTGCAGCGAAACCGCCTCGAAGCCGCCGCTGTTCAGATAGGCGGCCGCGCGGATATAATCATCTTGCCGGTCGTCATTGATCTCCAAGCCCACGGTGGCAGGATAATCGTAGACCTGGCCGTGATCCGTCATCGCGACGATGACAGTCTCCAGATCACCCCGGGACGCCGCAATGGCGCTCTGCAAGTCGATGGTGAAGGTCGCAATGCCGCAGCGGCGGGGAAGCGAATTGCCGATGAATGCGATACGATTTACGGCAGCCAATTTGGCGTCTCCGATTGTTTGAGCGCGGCGGTCTCGAAGGGAGACGGGACCAGGGGGCTGGGAAAGGCGTGCGGTACGCGACTGGCGCTGGTGGCGCTGCGCTCTATCAACGCAGCAGGGTTTATCTTCGGGCCGGGATAGGCCAGCAGCGCTTTCAAGCCGTTCGCACCGACCTCGATTTCCGCATGGTCGGCTTCCAGGAAGAACGCCTCCCCCGGTGCCAGCCTGGTCGAGCCGAGTTGGGCGTGGCCTTCGATCGCCAGCAGCCAGGTCTCTTTCGGTGCGTCGAGCATCCAAATGGAGCCTGGAGCGAGGTCAGTTTGCTCCAGCGCAAAATAGGAATTGACTGTCAGGACCGTTCGCGCGGCGCTCAGGCGCTCGGAAGGCATTTGGATCCCGCGTGGGCCCGCCGTCGCCACCGCGAGGGCATTGTCGATGTGCAGTTCGCGCTCGCGTCCATAGTCGAACAGCCGGAACGTGGCGTCGCTGTGCTGCTGGATTTCGACGAGCACGATGCCAGCGCCGATCGCATGGACGGTTCCAGCAGGAATGAAGATGACGTCGCCGGGATGAACCGGCTGCCAATCCAAGATATCGGCGATCGAGCCGTCAGTGATTGCCGCTCGCAACTCTGCGGCGGAGCGCTGATGGTTCAGCCCCACCGCGACCTTGGCACCGGGAATCGCGGAGACGATGTACCAGGCTTCAGTCTTGCCGTTGGCAAGCCCGATCGAGCGCGCGAACGCATCATCCGGATGAACTTGAATCGACAGCGGCTCGGTGGTGAAGAGCATCTTGAGCAGCAACGTCGTCCTGGGCGCAGCAAGACCCGGGCGCTCGAACCACAATTCCCCGATCGGGCCATCGCTCGTCGACGCCAGGCTCCAGGGCCGCAGATCGAGGCTGCCCCAGGGCTTCGGCTTGGTTCGCACGATGGCATGTTCGACCGTCAATCGGGCCTCCCAAAGGCTGTGCGATCAGTCGTTGACCGTTCGCGCCGGACGCGGGCCGGTCCAGGGCGGAAGCGCGTCCCATTCAGCCCTTCGCATGCGGCGCTCTTCATCGCCGACCTTGACGAAGACAAATGGAGCGTCGTCCTGCCCGGTCTTCGATCCCGTGAATGTGGCCGGAAGCCCGTTCGAGTTTCGGATCGTTGCTGTGTTTGCCACGTAAACCTCCTGACGATCTGCGTGCGAGATCGCTGCTGCAGATCAATTGAAAATGGATTCCGATGCATGAAGGCCGACGCAGTGACCCGCACCGGCGCCGGCGATACCAATCAGTCCAGGAGATTTGTATTCTGGGATATCGGACATCCGACCGCCTGCGTGGTTGAGGCGGGAGCGCAATGCTCTCAGTCACCGATAACTGCCAAGGGCGGGCGGCGATATCGGGTATATAGGAACGCCGTCGCCCGATAGCGAGACGAGCGCATCAACCAGATCGGCTTTATTAGCTGTATCTTTGTGTTGGCGTTACTCTATGGTCACACGGCCTGACGTCTGAGTTGACGGGGCTCATCGCTCGATTTCAATACTGGCCGGCTGATCCCCCTCTCAGAAGGGTTTTCGGCAATCGGATGTCGCATGGTTTCAACGGATCGTTTCCGGCAAGAGATTCGATCCCGGCTCGAATTGGCGAATGCGCAAGGCCGCCAGAACCTGACCATCGAGTGTGGCGAACTTTACCGGTCCATGAGCCAGCTGCCCATTTTCAATCGATGGATGATCTTCTGCTGCAATGCTATGCGCGCGGAAATGGCCTTGACCGATCATTTGATTTTCGATGACAGGAACGAAAGTCTGCTGACCGTTCACTATGCATTGCCGCGTCAATGCCGACCAAAAATAAAACCAGCCACGATCCAAGCAGCGCGTTTCGTTGATTTCGATCGCTAGCCGGTCGTTGCTGCTGTGGCGGCTCCGAGAGCAGACGCCCTACGCCGACCGCTTCACCGCGGTCGCGCCGGCCGGTGCAACGTCGAGACGAGCGAGCATCGCCCGCGCCTGCTCGGCGCAGTGCTCGATCAGCCAGCGTTCGAACGCTACGGGCGCGAGCGCGGGCGCGTAGAGGAAGCCTTGCACAACGTCGCAGCCGAGTTCGGCCAGCACCTTGCGCTGCGCCTCGGTCTCGACGCCTTCGCCGACGACGGTCATGCCGAGGCCCTGACCGACGCGCACCACGGCGGTGGCGATCGCGAGCGCGCCAGCGTCATGCTCGATGTCGTGCATGAAGCTGCGGTCGATCTTGAGCTCGCGGATCGGCAGATGGGCGAGCCGGCTCAGGCTGGAATAGCCGGTGCCGAAATCGTCCACGGAAAGTCCGACGCCGAGCTCCCGGATCGCGTTCATCGTCTCGAGCGCGGCGACGCTGTCCTGCATGAACGCGCCCTCGGTGATCTCGAGCATCAGCGCGTCCGCCGGCAGATCGTATTCGGCGAGGATGTCCTTGAGCCGCGCGGCCAGCGTGACGTTGCGGAAATTGATCGGCGACAGGTTCACCGACACGGATGGAATGTCGAGCCCGGCGCGGCGCCAGCTCGCCATCTGCCGGCAGGCCTCGCGCACCGACCACAGGCCGATCTGCTCGATGAGGCCGCACTCTTCGGCGAGCGGGATGAATTTTGCCGGCGAGACGTCGCCGAGTTCGGCATCATGCCAGCGCGCCAGCGCCTCGACGCCATGGATCGCGCCGTCGCAGCTGCGGATCTGCGGCTGATAGCGGAGGGTCAGCGCGCCCTCGGCGATGGCGCGGCGCAGCGCCGCAATCAAGGCCAGCCGCTGCTCGGTGAGCCCGTTCATCTCGGCGCTGAACAGGCGATGGGTCGAGCGTCCCGCCTGCTTGGCCATGTACATGGCCGCGTCCGCCTGCTGCATCAGGGTGTCGATGTCGGTCGCATGATCGGGATAGAGGCTGACGCCGATGCTCGCAGACATTTGCAGCTGCCTGGAGCCGAGCCGCAGCGGCGCGGCCAGCGCTTCGGTGATTCCGGCCGCGACGCGCTCGGCACTCTCGGCGTTGCGCCGCGGCAGCAGGATGACGAACTCGTCGCCGCCGAGCCGCCCCAGCATGTCCTCGGGTCCGATCTGCTCGCGCAGGCGCTGCGCGAGCTGGATCAGGAGCTCGTCGCCGGCGGCATGACCGAGCGTGTCGTTGACGTCCTTGAAATGATCGACGTCGAGGAAGGCCAGCGCGACGTGGCTGCCGGTCGGGCAGGCATCGATGGCGGTGGTGATGAGGCGCCGCAATTGCGCGCGGTTCGGCAGGCCGGTGAGGATATCGTGATAGGCGAGCCGCGCGATCTCGGCGCGCGCTTCCTTGCGCTCGATCGCGAAGGCGCCGAGATTGACGCAGGCCTCGACGATGCGGCGGTGCCAATTGCTCGGCGCGCGCGGCTCCCGGTAGTAGAAGGCGAAGGTGGCGATGACCCGTCCGTCCTTGGCCTTGACCGGCGTCGACCAGCATGCGCGCAGGCCCATCGCGAGCGGCATCGCCTTGTAGGGCTGCCAGCGCGGGTCGGTCTCCAGATCGGTCGCCAGCACCGGCTCGCCGTAGAAGGCCGCGGTTCCGCACGAGCCGACATTGGGACCGATGGCAACGCCCTCCAGTGCGCGGGAATAGTCCTCGGGCAGGCTTGGGCCGCCCAGCGGATGGATCAGGCCCGCGGCGTCGACGTGCAGCAGCGAACAGACGACGTCGGGCGCCATCTGCTCGACACGGCGGCACAGCCGGTCGGCGATCTCGCCGATCGGAACCTCATCAGCGAGCGCGCCCATGATGAGCTGCTGCAGCGAGTGCAGCTGCTTGGTCTCGGTGATGTCCTCGAGCAGCGCGAAGATGTGCTTGACCTGGCCCTTCCTGTCGCGGAAGGCATCGATGCGGGCGCAGACCCAGATCTCCTCGCCGTCCTTGTCATAGGCGAGCATCTCGACCTCGCCGCGGTGGCCGCCATCCATCAGGCGCTTGACGAGCTTCGCAACGGCCGTGCGATCGGTGTGGCGGCCGGCGATCAGCCCCCTGGCACGGCGGCCCTCGGCTTCTTCGCTGGTGTAGCCGAACAGCGTCGTGAAGGCGGCATTGACGTAGACGATATTCTGCTCGGTGTCGGTGATGAGCACCGCGCGGTTGGTCTGGTCGGAGACGGCGTGGAGCAGCCCGATTCTGGCGCGGCGCTCGGCATCCGCGGTGACATCGCGCGCGAACACCATGCGGTAGGTAATGCCTTCACTTGCAATGGATGAAAGCGAGATGGCCGCGCGGATGCGGCTGCCGTCGTTTCGCACGAGGCTGATCTCGTCACGGAATTCTGCAACCGGATCGGCCTGAAGGCATTTGAGGGTGAGAATTTCGGCGTCGCGGCCGAGCACATCAGCGCGCGCGAGTTTCCAGATCCGCTCTGCACCGGCATTGAAATGCGTGATGCGATGCGCGCTGTCGACGATGACGATGCCCTCGTCGGCGCGTTCGAGCGCGGCCAACAGCACTTCCGGAGTTTCTGTCATGGCACGATCGGAGGCGGACATCGCTAGACCCGGAGGCATCGGGAAGATATGGCAACCGAGGCTAGCGCCACGATGGTGTCCAAGACGTTTTTGCACTCCGCTCGCACCGCGCCAAGACGCGACATGCTTAACGTTCCGCAAAAGACGCGAAGGTAATTCGGTGCGTACGGAACCTATTCGGCACCCGCGCCCGCCGGAAGCTTGCCGGCGACGGCGCGCACCTTGCGCGGCGCGGCTTGCCAGATCGAGAGCGCCGACAATCCGCTCACGATGATGGCAACGCCAAAGGCGAGCGTGTAGTCGCCGGCCCGATCATAAAGCAAGCCGGTGACCCAGGGACCGGCCGCGCCGCCGGCCAATGCCGCCAGCATGATCGTGCCGAAAATGCTGCCCTGGTGCCTGCCCTGAAAAATCTCGAAGACCACCGCGCCCATGATCGAGGTCAGGCCGTAGCCGAGCGCGCCCTGCGTGAACACCATGAGGTAGACCAGCCACAATGACGGCTGGAATTTCAGTGCGATCAGCGCGGCGAAAGAGATCGCAAAACCCGCGCAGCTGATCGCCCACACCCATTCCCGCCCGATCCGGTCGGAGACATGGCCGAGCAGGATCTGGCCGGGAATGCCGAGCAGGCTGACGATGCCGAGCGCCCACACCGCAACACCCGGGCTGAAGCCGATGTCGAGGAGGAATTTGGTCTGGTGCACCTGCACTGCGTACCAAATGTACAGGCCGCAGAAATAGCCGAGCGCAATCCACCAGAACCGCGTCGTGGCGACCGCTTTCCGGAGTGTCCATTCGGTCCCGGCCCAGACGGGATCGACGATGTTGGAGACGGGTTTTGCGGCGCCTGCGGCCGGCGCGGCATCGCCGTCAGGCCGCAGGCCGATATCCTCGGGGCGCCTATGCAGGAACAGATTGATCGGCGCCAGCACGATCAGGACCATCAAGCCCATCGCCGTGCAGGCGGTGCGCCAGCCGGTCCCTTCGATCATGTGCTGCACCCACGGCAGCAGCGTCACCGAACCGATGCCGACCCCGGCGAAGGCGATGCCGATGGCGAGGCCGCGCGTTCGGATGAACCAGTTCGGCAGGAACAGCGACTGGCCGGAATAGCCGAGACACACCGAGCCGGCGCCGACCATGACGCCGATGGTGACATAGAGATGCCAGGGCTCGCTCGTGAGCGGCGCGAGCAGCAGCCCGCCACCCATCAGAACCACGCCGAGCTCCATCACCGCGCGCGGGCCGGCGCGGTCCATCAGCCGGCCGATCAGCGGGCTGACCATGCCCGACACCACGAAGCCGAAGGAGAAGGCGCCCGCGGTGACGCCGCGCTCCCAGCCGAATTCGGAGATGATGGGAGGAAAGAACAGCGAGAAGGCGGTGCGCGCGTTGACGCCGATCGCCATGGTGACGAAGGTCACCGCGACCACGACCCAGCCGTAGAAGAACGGAAGCCGCATTGTGTATTTCATCCCTGGACGGTCCTTCCGACCATCCGGGACTGCCCGGGTCAAGCGTTTTTCGCGCATGCCCGTTGAGCGAGAGCGCGATCGCATTCGAGAGCGGTTTCCCCGCGGCCATCCTTCGAGACGCCCGCTTTAGGCGGGCTCCTCAGGATGAGGACGGAGTGTACGGCAGCAGTTCAACAGGCGCCGATGCCACCTAGCCTCATCCTGAGGAGACCGCGGAGCGGCCGTCTCGAAGGACGAGGCGCGCGCTCAGGCGGCGTCGCGCTGGGACGGTTTGACCGGCGCGTCGAATAAAATGCGTTCGATGGGGTGCGGGCGGCCGAACAGATAGCCTTGCGCGAAATTGACGCCGAGCGCCTTCAGCCGCTCGTACTCCTCGCGGGTCTCGACGCCTTCGGCGGTGACCGACATGTCCAGCCCGCGCGCCAGCGTCACGATCGAGGAGATGATGGCGGAGCTGCGCGGCTGATGCGTGAGGTTGCGGATGAACGATTTGTCGATCTTGATCTTGTCGAACGGGAACGCGGTCAGATAGCTGAGCGACGAATAGCCGGTGCCGAAATCGTCCAGCGCGAGCGCGATGCCGATGCTCTTCAGCCGCTCCATGAAGGCGTGGTTCTCGACGCCACGTTCCAGCAGCACGGATTCCGTGATCTCGATCTCCAGCCGCTGCGGCGGCAACCCGGAATCCGCGAGCGCCGCGCTGATCATCTCGAACAGCTCGGCCTCCTTGAACTGGATCGGCGACAGGTTGACGGCGACCGCGAGGTCGGACGGCCAGCCGGCCGCGTCCGCGCAGGCGCGCCGCAACACGAACTCGCCGAGCGGCACGATCAGCCCGGTCTCCTCCGCAAGCGGGATGAACTGGTCCGGCGCAATCAAGCCGCGCGTCGGATGCCGCCAGCGCACCAACGCCTCGAAGCCGCGCCGCGCGCCGCTGAGGGCGTCGACGAACGGCTGGTAGTGCACCTCGAGCTGGCACCGCGCGATGGCGTCGCGCAGATCGCCTTCCAGCGTGCTGCGCGCCTCGAGCTCGGCCGACATCGCCTTGTCGTAGATGGTGAAGCAGTTGCGGCCCGACGATTTCGAGCGGTAGAGCGCAAGGTCGGCCTTCTTCAGCAGCTGCTCCTGATCGCTGCCGTGATCGGGCGCGATCGCAATGCCAATGCTGGTGCCGATCTCGACGCGGTGTCCGGGAAGAAGGAACGGCTCGGCCACGAGCTTGGCGATCCGCCCCGCCAGCTCGGTTGAGCAGACGCGCTGATCCTCGCAAGCTTCCTGGATGACGGCGAATTCGTCGCCGCCGAGCCGGGCCAGCACGTCGCTGGGGCGCAGCGCCGATTTCAGCCGCTGTGCGACCTGACGCAGCAGCACATCGCCGGCACCGTGACCGAGCGAGTCGTTGACGTTCTTGAAGCGGTCGAGGTCGAGCATCAGGATCGAGAAGGTCGGACCGCCGTCCTTCAAACGGCCATTGAGCTCGTCGAGCCGGGCAAGGAAGAAGGCGCGGTTCGGCAATCCGGTCAGGATGTCGGTCTGGGCGAGTTCGAGCACCCGCCGGTTCGCCAGCGACAGCCGCTGCGAATTGCGGCTTGCGAGCACGAGATAGGTCGAAAGCGACAGCGTCAGCAGCATGCCGACGATCAGCACCGCGCCCGCGCGATCGTAGGTCGTCTCCAGCGGACCGCCGGCAGCCGGAACCGCCCGCACCTGCCAATCCATGTCGCCGATCTTGAGATTGCCCGACCAGTGCAGGGCGCGCGCGACGTCCCGCATCGACTGCGGCGCCGTTGGGGCCGACGAATAATCCGGCAGCATGTCCTCCAGGCCGACGATCTGCCCCGTAAACGGCGGATAGACGTTCACGCTGACCGCGGGGCTTGCCCCGGTCGTCACGCGAATGGACTGAATCAGCAGCGGCAGGTCGAAGACGCCGACGACGAAGCCGGCGAGATTGCGGCGCCGGTCCACGACCGTGTCGCGCGACGTTCCCTTGGCGTAGACGGGAATGGCGACGAGTACGTCGGGCAACCGGCCGCCCGCCTTCGGCTCGTAGAGGCGGGTGCGAATGGCCGAGACGCGGTCGGTGTCGCGCGCGCGCTCGAGGACCGCGCGGCGCTCCGGAACGGTCGCGTAGTCCATGCCGTAGACCGGAGACGTCTTCGGCTGGGTCGAGTAGAGCACCGGAAAATATTCGTCGCTCTGCGGCGCGGTCGCGAACGCATCGCCCTGGAGCGACTTGATGCGATAGCCGGACACGCCGTCCGTGATTGCCGCGGCCTCGTATTCGGCGCGCTCCTTGCGGTTCACGCGCGGGACCCAGGAGATGCGCAGCATGCCGGGATGGCGCTCGAACAGGCGGGCGCTGAAGGTCTCGAATTCGCTGCGGGTGATCTCCTGGTTGGTCGATTCGAACAGCGTGCGCAGCGCGACGAGCCTGGAGATGTACTCGCCCATGCCGTTCTGCATGACGATCACTTGAGTCTCGGCCGCGTTCTCGAACTCGATCTTGTTGACGCGGCCTTCCCATCGCGCCACGGCGGCCGCAGCCAACACCGAAAACAGAATACCGATTCCGACCGCAACGAGCGCAGGACGATAGAGCCCGAGCAGCGGCGCGCCACGCCACCATCCGGTCATACGCCTCCGATCCTGATCGTTCTGATCCCGACCGCCCATTCCAGAAACCGCCGTCCCCTCTTCCCGATCGACCGAACCTCTGGTTGAGCCGCCGGAGCCACTATCGGAACAGGACCGCGGTTAAGAACTGCACAATTTCAGAACACGGCTGTTCCGCATGACCCGCCTTAGTTAATGAAATGCAGGATGATGCGGACTTTGTCGCAATAAGTTGCCGGTTTTCCCCGGAGTAGTACGGAGCAGCCGATACATCGCCGATTCATCCTGCGGAGATAGCTTTCCCGAAACCACTCCCCGCACCCGGCAAGACTTTTCCTGATGTATCGATCTCGATCTGCGACATGCCTCGTCATGACGGTCGTCCTCCTGGCAGCAACCATGCTCCCGGCGAAAGCCGACGAGATCGGCGTCAGCGAGGATGCGATCCTGTTCGGCCAGGCCGCAGCGCTCGAAGGTCCCTCCTCCGCACTCGGGCAGCGGATGCGGCAGGGCATCGTCGCAGCCTTCACCGAGATCAACGCCAAGGGCGGCGTCCACGGCCGCAAGCTCCAGCTCATCAGCCGCGACGACGGCTACGATCCGGACCGCTCGGCGGCGCAGACGCTGCGGCTGATCGAGGAGGACAAGGTGTTCGCGTTGATCGGCGCGGTGGGCACGCCGACCGCGGTGGCGACCATACCGATCACCAGCGCGAGGAACGTGCCCTTCATCGGTCCGTTCAGCGGCGCTGAATTCTTGCGCGACCTCGAGCTTGCGAACGTGGTCAACATCCGTGCGAGCTATGGCGCCGAGGCCGAGGCATGGGTCAAGCACCTCACGGAGGATCGCCATTTCACCCGCATCGCCATTTTCTACCAGGACGATTCCTTCGGGCGCGACGGTCTTTCCGGCGTGAAGCGCGCGCTTGCCAAACGCGGCCTCGAGCTCGCCGCCGAAGGCACCTTCGAGCGCAACACCCGCGCGGTCGCTTCGGCCTGGCGCACGATCAAGCGCGTCGAACCTGAGGCAATCGTCATGGTCGGAACCTACGGTCCCTGCGCGGAGTTCATCAAGCTCGCGCACCGCAGCGGCGCTCGTCCGACCTTCGTCAACATCTCCTTCGTCGGGGCCGTGGCGCTCGCCCGGGAGCTCGGCCCCGAGGGCGAAGGCGTCGTCGTCTCTCAGGTCGTGCCGTTTCCCTGGGACCGCTCGCTCAAGCTGGTCGCCGACTACCAGGCGGCGCAGACGGCGTTCGACCCGGCGCTGACGCCGAATTTCGTGTCGCTCGAAGGCTATATCGCCGGCCGTCTCGGGGCCGCGGCGCTGGAACAAGCCGGACCGCAACCGACGCGCGCGGGCCTGCTTCGCGCCATCAACGATGTCGGCCGCTTCGACATCAGCGGCAGCACCATCACGGTCGGCATGCGCATGCTCGACGCGCCACCAAAAGTGTTTTTGACGGTGATCCAGAAGGACGGGACGTTCAAAGCGGTGGACCGGCTGTAGAGCCGGATCACGGCCGGCGCGTCCAGCGCTCGGCGTTGACGGCGCCTTGCGGGATCTCGCCTTTGACGATCGCTTCGACCTGGCGCACGGTTTCCAGCGACTGATATTCGATCGCCTGCGGCGTCAGTCCGCCGACATGGGGCGTGGCGATGACGTTGGGAAGCTTCGCGAGCTCAGGACTTGGCATCTGGTCGGGCGCGCGGCCGACATCCATCGCGGCACCCGCGATACGATTCTCGAGCAACGCCTTCGCCAGCGCCGCTTCATCGACGAGGTTGCCGCGCGAGAGATTGATGAAGGCCGCATGCTTCTGCATCCGCGCCAGCGCCGACTCGCCGATCAGATTTTCGGTCTGCTCGTTGGCGATGGCAAGGCAGACGACATAGTCGGACGCGGCGAGGAGCTCGTCGAGGCTGACCTGGCGGACGGCGCTGTCGCTCACGGTCGCAAACGGATCTGCGACCAGCACCTCCATGCGCATCACCTTGGCGATGTCGGCGAGGTAACGCCCGATGCTGCCATAGCCGATGATGCCGATCTTGCTGCCGGCGAGCTGACGGCCCATCCGCGCTTCCGGCTTGCGGCCGGCGTGGTAGTCGGCCGTCGCCCGGGACACGCCGCGGGAAAGATCGACCATGAAGCCGAGCGCGAGCTCGGCGACCGCCTGCACGAAGCCGGGCCCGGCGCGGGTCACGAGCACGCCGGCGTTCGAGGCCGCCTCGACATCGACATTGCGGATGTCGACGGCGCAGCGCACGAAGGCGCGCAGACGCGGCAGTTGCGCAAAGATCTCGCCGCGTCCCTCGGTCATGCGGTCGGCCACGATGATGTCGACATCTTGCGCAGCGCGCACGAGGCTGGCTGAGACCAGCGTCTCTTCGCTCTCGTGCAGGATCACCTCGGCGGCCGCGCGCAAACCGTTCAGGCTGCGATCACCGTAGTAATTGCGGCGCATCTCCGGCGTGTGGGCCAGCAGGACTTTCACGGCAACACTCCCTCAGTAGCCGAACGCGCGCGGCAATGCCGTGCTGAGCCATGGCACGAACGCGATCACGAGCAGGCAAAGGAACAACAGGCCGAGATAGCCCATGATCGGTTTCACAGTCTGCTCGATCGGCACGTTGCCGATCAGGCAGGCGCCGTAAAGCCCGAGCCCAAGCGGCGGCGCGAACAGGCCGATGCCCATCGCAATCACGAGCACCACGCCGAAATGCAGGGGATCAATGCCGAGCTGCACGGCCACCGGCAGCAGCAACGGCCCGAAGATGATCAGCGCGGCCGCGCCCTCCAGCACCGAGCCCATCACGATCAGCACGCCGATCGCGAGCAGGATGAACAGCCAGGTGCCGCTGGTCTTGGACAATCCCAGCATGAAATCGCCGACCGCATGCGGCACTTGCTGTAAGGTCAGCGTGAACGCCAGCGATTGCGCCGCGGCAACGATGAACAGCACGAGCCCCGCGCGCGTCGCCCCCTGCACAAAACTGTGCGCGGCCGATGTAAAGCTGAGTTCGCGGAACACGACACTGCCGACGACGAGCGCATAGGCCACCGCGAAGGCGGATATCTCGGTCGCGGTGGCAAAGCCGCTCTTGAAGCCGAAGAAGATCATGAAGATCAGCCCGAACGAGGCGATCGCGCCGCTCCACAGCCCCGACACCGGCATCTGCGGCGCGACCTCCTCGGCATCAGCCGCAGTCTCAGCCGGAGTCTTGCCGAAGATGATCGAGACGGCGATCAAGGCCAGCGCCATCAGCGCCGCCGGCAACAGCCCTGCGACGAACAGGCCGCCGATCGACAGGTTCGCGACGAAGCCCAGGATGATCAAATTGATGCAGGGCGGAATGGTCTCCGCCATCACGGCGGAGGCCGCGAGCAGCGCCACCGCGCCGCCCGGATTCTGCTTGGAGCGGCGCGCGGCCGGAATCAGCACCGAGCCGACCGCCGCGACATCGGCCATCTTCGAACCGGAGATGCCGGAGAACAGCACCATTGACGCCACCATCACGACGTTCAAACCGCCGCGCATGCGCCCGACCCCGCGCTGCAACAGCTCAATCAGCCGCACCGACATCCCGTTGGCTTCCATGAGGTAGCCGACGAGAATGAAGAAGGGAATCGCGAGCAGCACGAAATTGTCGATGCCGCGCGCCATCTGCTGGGCGAAGATCACGCCGGGCAGCGCGCCCTCGACCCAGATGAAGATCAGCGCGGCCAGCGCCAGCGCAAAGCCGATCGGCAACCCGCCGACCAACGTCGCGAAGAAACCGATCAGCATCAGCGTGCCCGCCGAGGGCACCGTGGCGGGCGACAGATAATCCCAGGCGAGATAGAGGCCGGTCACGACGGCAACCGCAACGAGGCCTCTGACGATATCGGGAAGCGGCCTGGCGCAGAGCTGGTCGATCGCAAACACCGTCATGAACAGCGCGCCGGCGCCCATCGGGTAGAAGGTCAGCTCCAGCGGCAGGCCCGACCCGGTGGTCTGCCCCGCCGTCAGCGAGCCGAGCTTGATGGCATTGTAGGCGACATAGGCCGAAATCAGCACCACCAGCAATGCACTGGCCGCATCGACCAGCGCACGCAGCCGGACTGGCGCCAGGTCGCGGAAGAAGGAGACGCCGACATTCTCGCCGCGCGCGAGCGCGCTCGCCGCGCCGAAGAAGGCCGAGCCGACCATCAGGCCGCGCGCCACGTCATCGGACCACTCCACCGGCGCGTTGAAGCAGAAGCGCAGCACCACGGAACCGCAGACGACGACCAGATCCGCGGCCAGCAAAACGGCCGCGACCGCGTCGCTGACGCGAAGCAGCAGGGCGATGCTCCCGTGGCGGCCGCCCGAGAGAGGTACGGCAGCTGTCATTGCCACGTCAGGCCTGCGTGGCGCGGATGATGTCAATGACGGCCTTGGAGTCCGGCCGCGCCTTGATGAAGTTCTCGATTTGCGGCGCGACGCGCTTCTTGAACGCCTCGCGGTCGCATTCGGCCACCGTCACGCCCTTTTCGGTCAGAGCCGACAGCGCCTCCTTCTCGACGGCGAGCCCGTGGGTCCGCGTGTCGGCCGCGGCCTTCTTCGCGGCATCGAGAAACCCGTCGCGTAGCTTCGGATCCATGCGGTTGTAGGTCGCGTCGCTGAAATAGATCGCGAGCGGCGAGAAATTGTGCTGCGTGAGTGCATAGAATTTCGCCGTTTCGAAGAACTTGCTGGCCAGGATGGTCGGCGGATCGTGCTCCAGCCCGTCCAGCACGCCGGCCTGCAATGCCGTGTAGATTTCGCCGAACGCCAGCGGCGTCGCGGCGGCTCCCATCAGGCGCAGGCATTCCGTGATGACGGGATTTGGCAGCGTGCGGATCTTGAGACCGGCGAGATCTTCCGGCGTCTTCACCGGCTTCCGCGCCAGCACGCTGCGCGAGCCGAAATTATAGGCCCAGGCGATGATGCGGATGTTGCCGCCCTTGAGCAGCGCGTCCTCGATCGGCTTGGCGGCGCCCGAATCGAACGCTTTGGTCTGCTGCGGGAAGCTCGAGAACAGGAAGCCGAGATCGAAGGTCCCGACCAGCGGCACCAGGTTGGCCGAGATCGACGAGCCCGACACCATGAGGTCGATGACGCCGAGCTTCACCGAGTTGATGACATCGATTTCCTGACCCAACTGGTTGTCGGGAAAGAACGCGACCTCGACCTGCTCACCGAGGCCGTTCGCCTTCAGGCTCTTCACGAGATTGTCGTAATAGACGCGGCCGTTGGCGAATTTGGGATCGTTCGGCAGCGAGGAGGAGCATTTCAGCTTCAAAGTCGCGGCTTCGGCGCGGCCGATGAGTGCGGGGGAAAACACGAGGCCGGCGGCAAGTCCCGTCGACGACTTGATGAACGCGCGACGGTTCACGGGCACGATGGACATGGTGCGGTCTCTCCCCGATTATTGTTTTTCGCGCCGCGGACGTTGCCGCAGCCCGTTGCGCGGACTGTATGGCCAAAGCGACGGCGCAGGCAAGACTTGCGGCCGGTCGTCGCAAAGCGGCATGTCGCGAACATCGACGACTTCAGCGCGCGGCGAAACAACCGTGTTTTTGCGGGATTCTCGCCCAGACCTGCATCGGGCCGATTGTGCGCGAGGATGCTTTCGCGCGACATCGGCGATCAATCCAATTGGCGCATGGATCAATGCGCGATTCACATGGATGGCTCCAGAACGATGCCGCACCAGCTCTGGCAGACCCCCTGCCCCTTTTTGCCGCAGCTCAACGTGATCCAGTGCACAGACGGACGCATGGCGGCCACCTAGAAAAGGTGACATTATCGCGCGCATTGCCGATGGAGGTGACACCATGCGCCGTCCAATTCTTCGCAATTTGTTTCTAGCATCCGGTCTTCTCGCGCTCACGCAATTGACGATTCCGACGGAGGCCGCGGCCGAAGCGCGGCTCGCACTCGTGATCGGTCAATCGGCCTATCGCACCGTGCCAGAACTGCCCAACGCGGCCAACGACGCCAAGGGCATGACGGAACTGCTCGGCAATGCCGGCTTCACCGTCACCACGGCATCCAATCTGGCGCAGAACGATATGCGTCAGGCGATCTCGGATTTCGCCGGCAAGGTCAGCGCCAGCGGCGCCGACACTGTCGCGCTGGTGTTCTATGCCGGCCACGGTCTCCAGATCGACGGCGAGAACTATCTCGTTCCCGTCGATCTCGACCCCAAGCGCGAAGCCGACATTCCGCTGCAGGGTGTGCGGCTCAACGACCTGCTTAACACGCTCGGCGCGCTGCCGACACGAGCCCGCATCTTCATGCTCGATGCCTGCCGCAACAATCCGTTCCCGGCGCTGAGCGGCGCCGGACACGGGCTTGCGATCGTCGACACCAAGGCCGGCGCGCCGGGCTCCTTCATTTCCTATTCGACCTCGCCGGGCTCCGAAGCCGAGGATGGCTCCGGCATCGACAGTCCCTACACCACCGCGGCGCTGACCGTCGCCAAGCAGCCCAATCTGCCGATCGAGGAAGTGTTCAAGCGCATTCGCGTCGCCGTGGCGCAATCGACCGACGGACGCCAGATCCCCTGGGAAAGCTCGTCGCTGACGACCGACTTCAAGTTCTTCGGGGGCGACAGCAGCGCTCAGACTGCGCTTCCTGGCGCATCCTCCATGGCACTTGCGGGCGGCACGCGCAGCCTCGAGGACTGGCGCAAGGATTTGCAGGGCAAGCCGGCCATGGTCGCCTATGAGATGGTGATCACCGACGACACCGTGCCGGCGTATCAGGCCTATATCGAGTTGTATGGTCAGGATACCCGTACGCCGCGGCTGCGCACGATCATGGAACGCCGGCGCCAGATGCTGGCGTGGGAGCGCGCCACCGCGATCAACACCCGCGCCTCGTTCGAGGCGTATCTGGCGAACTGGGACAACAGCGACCTGGCTGCGACCGCACGCAGGCTGCTGCTCCGCGTGCAGAACCGGAACTACGTCTTGCCGGTCGCCGCGGCTGCGACTCCTGCCCCGATCGCCGTCGCGCTGGCCCCGACCTGCCCCTGCTCGACACCCACAGCGCCGGCCTCGCCGGTCAACCCGACAATCGCGCCCGTGATCAAGAAGCGCGTCGACGACACGCCGCCGAAGCGCAAGGTGGTCGACACGCCGCCCAGGCAGCGCCGGCCGCCGCCTGATGAGGTGATCTACGAGCGCGCGCCGCCGCCGGATCGCGGCCCGCCGCCCGGGGCCATCATGCAAGGCATCGGCATCGGTGTCGGGATTGGCATGGGAATGGGTGGCGGCCGCGGCGGCGACTATCACAACGACCGCGGCCGATACTGAGACTTTCGCCCACGTCGAGAGAGATGTCCGCGAGCCCATGGCTTGCGGACATTTCTGTTGATGCGGCTCCCGTGACAGCGCAATGTGCAACATCCTGGGGCCCGGCTCTGCGCAGCAACGCTACGCGCTGCAGCGCGTCCGAGACAGGGGAGAGTTGCGGATATCCGCCATCCGCCGCCTTCCGATCCGGAAATGCTGTAGTCTGATCGTTCGACGTTCGACGCAGGTCTTCCGGGGACTTCAGCACGATGCCGCACGACTCCCGCGCCCGAAGCGCATGGCCGCTATTCCGCTCGCTTGCGTCCTATTCGCTACCTGGCGACCTCATGGCCGGCCTGACGCTCGCGGCGATCGCGATTCCCGAGCAGATGGCCACGGCGCGGCTCGGCGGCTTCGCGCCGCAGATCGGCTTCTTCGCCTTCATGGCAGGGTCGCTCGGCTTTGCGATGCTCGGCGGCAACCGCTTCCTGTCCTGCGGCGCCGATTCCACGATCACGCCGATCTTCGCCGGCGGACTGGCGGCGCTGGCCGCCGCCGGCTCGCCTGAGTATCAGGGGCTCGCGATCGCGCTGGCGCTGATGGTCGGTGCGATGATGCTGGCCGGCGGCGCCTTCCGCCTCGGCGGCATCGCCAATCTCTTGTCCGTGCCGGTCATGGTCGGCTTCCTCGCCGGCATCTCCGTCCACATCATCGTGTCGCAATTGCCGGGCGTGCTGGGTCTGGACTCGCCGGACGGGCCGACGCTCGATCGCATCGGTGTGCTCGCAAGCGAGCTCGGCCGCAGCAATCCCTTCACGCTGTGCATCGGCCTCGGTGTGCTGGCCGTCGTCTTCGTCGCCGAGAAGGTCAGCGCAAAAATCCCGGGCGCGCTGATCGGGCTCGTCGCCGCGACCCTGGCCACGATCGTGCTCGGCCTCGAGAGCAAGGGCGTCAATGTCGTAGGCGCCGTGCCGGGAACGCTGCCACGGCCGACCTTCCCCGAGCTTGCACCGGAGCAATGGATCCGCCTCGTGCCGCTCGCGTTCGTGATCACGGTCGTGGTGATGGTGCAGACTGCGGCGACGACGCGCTCGTTCCCGTCCGATCCCGACAAGCCGGCCGATGTCGATCGCGACTTTCTCGGTGCGGGTGCCGGCAGCGTACTGTCGGGCCTGTTCGGCGCGTTTCCGGTCAATGCCAGCCCGCCGCGGACGGGCATCGTCGCCGAGACCGGCGGACAATCGCAGCTCGCGGGCCTCGCCGCCGCTGCGATCGTGCTGGCGCTGCTCGCGTTTGGAACGGGATTGCTGCAGCACGTTCCGGACGCAGCCCTCGGCGGCATCCTGCTGTTCGTCGCGTTGCGCATCATCCGCGTGAAGCAGATCGTCACGATCTTTCGCCAATCCCCGAGCGAATTCCTGCTGATCGCTGCCACCGCCGCGCTGATCGTCGTGCTGCCGATCCAGCAGGGTGCGTTCCTCGGCATCATGCTGTCGCTGCTGCACGGCATCTGGAGCACGACGCGCGCGCGGCTGGTCGAGTTCGAGCGCGTGCCGGGCACCACCATCTGGTGGCCGGCGCATCCGCACATCGCCGGCGAGCGCATCGCCGGCGTTGCCGTGATCGGGCTGCAGGCGCCGCTGTCCTTCCTCAACGCGCCCGGCTTTCGCAGCGACGTGACCAAGGTGCTCGGCACGACGCCCCCGCAGCTGCTGGTGCTGGAGGCGAGCGGCATGGTCGAGATCGACTTCACCGCCGCGCAGATCCTGCTTGACGTGTTCAGGGCATGCAGCGAACAGGGCGTCACGGTCGCGTTGGCCCGGCTGGAATCGGTGCGTGCGCAGGACGCGTTCGAGCGGTTCAAACTGTTCGAGGCGCTGCCCCGGGAGCACGTCTTCCACAGCGTCGACGAGGCCGTGCGCAAGCTGGTGAGATAGTCCTGCTACGCACTCGATCCTCATCCTGAGGAGCCCGCAAAGGCGGGCATCTCGAAGGATGGCCGCGGGCGATATCCAGGCCTGCATGGTTCGAGACGCGCGAAGACGCGCTCCTCACCATGAGGGTCTGGATGCAGTGGAGATCGGGAAAGCCGCCTTCACTGCGCCAATGTCGGGTGATCCCGCTGCACCGTTTCGCGGATCCAGCTGGCGTGGATCGCGCGAAACAGGATCTGCGCCGTCTTGAGGTCGTTCGCTGTCATGCAGAGATCGACGATGCGACGGACTGCGTCGTCGCGCATCAGTCCGTCCGCGATCTTCATCGCGATTTCCATCGCGACCTTCGCCGCGCGCTCGTAGCGCTCGCTGTCGCGCTTGTCGTTGCGCGCACTGCTTGCCGCGCTCGCCGCCGCGGCGTCACAGATCGCACGGATGCGCTCGGCGGCCTCGATGTCGCCGAGCGGCCGTTCGATCGCTTCGTCCCAGATGTCCCGGCGCGTCTTGCGGGCGAACCACTGCATTGCCTGCTCCGTGGTGAGGGAGCGAGCATAAACGGCGGCCGCGCCGCGCGCTACGCCTCCGGCACGATCTTGCCGGGATTGAAGATGTTTTGCGGATCGAGCGCCTTTTTCAGCGCCCGCATCGCGTCGATCGCCTCGGGGCCGAGCTCCGCCTTGAGGTATTTCTGCTTGCCCTGGCCGATGCCGTGCTCGCCGGTGCAGGTGCCGTCCATCGCCTGCGCGCGCTCAACCAGCCGATGCATGAACTCCTCGCCGCGCGCCATCTCGTCGGCATCGTTGGTGTCGCAGACCAGCGAGCAGTGGAAATTGCCGTCACCGACATGGCCGACGATCGGCGACAACAGGTTGAGACGCTTGAGATCTTCCTCGGTCTCGCCGACGCATTCGGCAAGGCGCGAGATCGGCACGCAGACATCGGTCGCGACCACGCCGATGCTGTCACCGGGCCGCAGCGCCTTTACCGACCAATAGGCGTCGTGCCGCGCCTGCCACAGTTTTGTGCGATCCTCCGGCTTGGTGGTCCAGGAGAAATCGCCGCCGCCGCAGTCCTTTGCGATCTCGCCGAAGGCCTTGGACTGTTCGGCGACCTCGATCTCGCTGCCGTGGAATTCCATCAGCAGCAGCGGCGTTTCCGGAAGGGTCAGCTTCGAATAGGCGTTGCAGGCCCGCACCTGCGCGGCGTTGAGCAGCTCGATGCGCGCCACGGGAATGCCGGTCTGGATCGCCAGGATCACGGCCTGACACGCCCCGTGCACGGTCTCGAACGACACCGCTCCGGCCGCGATCGTATCGGGGATGCCGCGCAGGCGGATGGTCAGTTCCGAGATGATGCCGAGCGTGCCCTCGGCGCCGACGAACAGATGCGTCAGGTCGTAGCCGGCGGATGATTTCTTCGCACGCGTGCCAGTCGTGATGATCTCGCCGTCGCCGCGGACCACTTTCAGCGCCAGCACACTGTCGCGCATGGTGCCGTAGCGCACCGCGTTGGTACCGGAGGCACGGGTCGAGGCCATGCCGCCGAGGGAGGCATCCGCGCCGGGGTCGATCGGGAAGAACAGGCCCTGGTCGCGCAGATGCTCGTTGAGCGCCTTGCGGGTGACGCCGGGCTGGATCACGCAGTCGAGGTCCTCGGCATGCACCGCGAGCACCTTGTTCATGTCACGCAGGTCGATGCAGATGCCGCCGGCGGGTGCGTTGACCTGGCCCTCGAGCGAGGTGCCGGTGCCGAAGGCGATGACGGGCACGCCGTTTTTCGCGCAGATCCGCACCACGTCCTGGATGTCGGCGGTCTCCTGCGCCATCACCACGCCATCCGGCGGCTGGTTCACGATCCATGTGGTGGTATGGCCGTGCTGCTCGCGGACGGCCTGCGAGGTGATGAGGCGGTTGCCGAACCGCGCGGCAAGCTGCTCCAGCGCGCTCGCGAGGGCTTTCGGCGCCGGCCGCGGCGGATTATTGGTGATGGTCGTACCCACGGACGTTCCTCCCGACGAGACGAACCGTGGCAAAGGACATCTCACCGGTCAAGTCAAGCGACCGGACGCATAGCTGGGGAAGGACACATGCCGGAGACTGCTGCCACGACGATCGAGGGCGCACCGTTCCGCGCCTCGATCATGCAGATCGAGCCGCAATGGATCGACTACAACGGCCATCTCAACATGGCCTATTACAACGTGATGTTCGACCGCGCGATCGACCAGATGTGGCTGACGCTGGGGATCGGGCCGGGCTACATGAAGGAGCGAGGCGGCTCGACCTTCACCGCCGAGTGCCACGTGCGGTATTTGCGCGAAATCCACCTCGGCGATCCCGTGCAGGTGTCGGTCTGGCTGCTCGAAGCCGACGACAAGCGGCTGCACACATTCCAGGAGCTGCGACACGCGACCGAAGGCTGGTTGTCGGCGACCTCCGAAAACATGTCGCTGCACATCGACATGGGCTCACGAAAGGTGGCGGCCTTTCCACCAGACATCCGTGAGCGCATTGCGGCGGCGGTCAAGGCCCACAGTGCCGTGCCGCGGCCCGAGGGCATCGGCCGCACCGTGGCGATGCCCTCGAAGCGGTAACGGCGCTGACTCCTCATCCTGAAAAGCCTGCTAAGCGGGCGTCTCGAAGGATGCAAGGCCACAGCCGGGCCTTCATGGTTCGAGACGCGCGTTCCGCGCTCCTCACCATGAGGATCACATTGCTAGACCCTTGTGCGGCCGCGGGCCAAACCAACAACGGCCGAGACCAGGAACAACACGACCGCGATGAAGAAGATGATCTTGGCGATTTCGATCGACGCGCCGGCGAGGCCGCCAAAGCCAAGGATACCGGCGATCAGGGCGATAACCAGAAACGTCACTACCCAGCTAAGCATGATCCGAACCTCTGTTTCGATGTCTGTCTGCGATCGGCGCGGCTGACGCGCCTCACTTGCAGAACCAATCGCCAACTCGGAACAATGGTTCCGGGCCGCTGGGGCCGGAAATTCGCCTGACCCTCAGGAACAAATTGGCTTTCCGCGCACGTGGAAAACCCCCGCCCGCGGCCCCATATAGGGACCAATCCCTGTTAAGAAGGCTCCCCTTTCACCACCCCGCGGTGCCAACGTGGGGCAAATGATTCGCATGACCGAGCCGAGCAAAATCACGTCCCAGGGCGTCCCCGATCACCAGCCCGCAGCCGGCGGCATCGCCGCGCGCGCGCGCGCCTCCGTGGGTCCGCAATACCTGTCCGGGCTCAATCCGGAACAGCGCGAGGCGGTGGAGACGCTGGACGGCCCGGTTCTGGTGCTGGCCGGCGCCGGCACCGGCAAGACCCGCGTGCTGACCACGCGCATCGCCCATATCCTGAGCCAGGGCCGCGCCCGCCCATCCGAAATCCTGTCGGTGACCTTCACCAACAAGGCCGCACGCGAGATGAAGCACCGGCTCGGCCAGATGCTCGGCCATGCCGTGGAAGGCATGCCGTGGCTCGGCACCTTCCACTCCATCGGCGGCCGCATCCTGCGCACCCACGCCGAGCTGGCGCAGCTCAAGTCGAACTTCACCGTGCTCGATGTCGACGATCAGGTGCGGCTGTTGAAGCAGCTGCTGCAAGCCGACAACATCGACGACAAGCGCTGGCCCGCGCGCATGCTGGCCGGCCTGATCGACGGCTGGAAGAACCGCGGCCTGACGCCGTCGCAGGTGCCGTCGGGCGAAGCCGCCGTGTTCGCCAACGGCAAGGGCGGCAAGCTCTATGCGAGCTACCAGGAGCGGCTGAAGATCCTCAACGCCGCCGATTTCGGCGATCTGCTGCTCGAGGACATCCGCATCTTCCGTGAGCACCCGGATATCCTGCGGCAGTACCAGCAGCGTTTCAAATTCATCCTGGTGGACGAGTATCAAGACACCAACGTCGCGCAGTATCTGTGGCTGCGGTTGTTGTCGCAGGCGCCCTCCTCTTTCACCTCTCCCCGCGTGCGGGGAGAGGTCGCATCGCACAGCGATGCGGGTGAGGGGGACTCTCCGCCAGCTGAGCTCGTGGAGGGGGGGCCGGCCCCCCCCCCCCCCCCCCCGGTGGGCGGGGGGGGGGGGGAGTGCCCCCCGGG
>NZ_JBVVPL010000026.1:0-38801 GCF_055807615.1 Bradyrhizobium sp. MV1.5
CCCCACCCTCTCCCCGCAAGCGGGGCGAGGTGAAGTGTGCCGCGACCAACAGATTTGCCCGTCTCGAAAACATGCGCTTCAGCATCCTTATCGTCGCTGCCCCTGCGCGCCAACCCATTTTCTCCCGCTCGCGGCAATCTGCCCGCGTTTTGCGGCCTTAACGCACTTCACTTGGCGGTGTATCGGTGGTCCGGCCGGGTCCTTTGTGGGATTCTCCGGCGCGCTCGAATCAACACCTCCCGCCCGCTTCCCGACGAGACCGATGGACATGGACCTCAAAGACTTCATGGAGTTCGTGCAGACCACCGCGCGCAGCGTCGGGGCCGAAATCTCCTCGCCCTGGTTCTACCTGCAATTCGGGCTCATTCTGGCCGCGGCCGGCATCGCCTATGCCACGGAAGCCGCCGTCCGCAGCCGCGTCGACATGACCTCGCTGGCGATGCGCTGGCCGCTGCCGCTCCGGCACTTCGCCCGGGTGATGGTCGCCAGCGCCTCGACGGCGGCGTTCACGCTGCTCGTGATCGTCTCCCGCGTGGTCATGTACCACGCGACCTGGCCGAGCCGCAGCTATCTCCTGATGGTCGCCGCCAAGCTGGGGTTGGCCTGGCTCGCGATCCGGCTCTTGACCTCGGTGCTGCGCAACGCCTTCATCGTCAAGCTGGTGTCGATCACAGCCTGGTTCGTCGCGGCGCTCTCGATCCTCGGCGAGCTCGATGCGACGGTCGACCTGCTCGACTCCTTCGCCATCGTGCTCGGCGGCCTGCGGCTGACGCCGCTGCTGGTGATCAAGGCCGGCGCGCTGCTGCTCATCGCGCTCTGGCTCACCAACATCGCCAGCAATTTCGCCGAGAGCCGGATCAACTCGACCACCGATCTGACGCCATCGGTACAGGTGCTGCTGGTCAAGATCATCCGCATCGGCCTGCTTGCGGTCGCGATCGTGATCGCGCTCGGCACGGTCGGCATCGATCTCTCGGCGCTCGCGGTGTTCTCCGGTGCGGTCGGCGTCGGCATCGGTATCGGCCTGCAGAAGATCGTCGCCAATTTCATCTCGGGCATCATCCTGCTCGCCGACAAATCGGTGAAGCCTGGCGATCTCGTCACCATCGGCGACAACACCGGGCGGATCAGCGCGATGAAGACGCGCTATATTTCCGTCGCCGCCGGCGACGGCCGCGAGTTCCTGGTGCCGAACGAGGATCTGGTGACGCAGAAGGTCGTCAACTGGACCTACACCGACAAGAACACGCTGGTGAAAATCGCCTTCGGCACCAATTACGACGCGGACCCGCGGCTGGTCTGCAAGCTCGCCGCCGAGACCGCGGCCGCTCATCCGCGCGCACAGAAGGGCAAGCCGCCAAATTGCATCCTGACGGAGTTCGCCGAAGCCGGGATGAAGTTCTCGCTGACCTTCTGGATCGCCGACCCCGACGGCATGGACAACGTCAAGAGCGACGTGATGCTGGCGCTGTGGGACGCCTTCAAGCGCGAGGGCATCCGGGTTCCCTATCCCGTGCGCGAAATCCGCGTCCGCGGCGGTGCCCTCCCGGTGGAAACCACCGTAGAAGTCCCGAATTGAGCCGGCTTTTCGGCGCATGCGCGCCAAGCTTGGCTTGCATGAAGGCTCGCGATCATTAAATTAGGGCCTTAAATCAGACCCTTGCGCCCACCTCGATACCGGCCCCGTGCCGAGAAGACCGCATCCGCATGAGCTACGTCGAAGCTACTGATACCTCGCTGCGCAAGACCGGGCAGATCAAGCTGCATGGGCCAAGCGCCTTTGCCGGCATGCGCAAGGCGGGAGCGCTGGTGGCGAAGTGCCTCGACGAGCTCACCGACATCGTCGGGCCGGGCGTTCCGACCGAGCGCATCGACCAGTTCGTCCGCGACTTCGCCTTCAGCAACAATGCCTATCCGGCGACGCTGATGTATCGCGGCTACCGCTATTCGACCTGTACCTCGCTCAACCACGTGGTCTGCCACGGCATGCCCGGCGACCGTCCGCTGAAAGAGGGCGACATCGTCAACATCGACGTCACCTTCATCGTCGACGGCTGGTACGGCGATTCCAGCCGGATGTATGCGGTCGGCCCGATCGCCCGCAAGGCCGAGCGGCTGATCGAGGTGACCTATGAGGCGATGATGCGCGGCATCGCCGCGGTGAAACCCGGCGCCACCACCGGCGACATCGGCCACGCCATCCAGAGCTTCGTCGAGCCGCAGGCCATGAGCGTGGTGCGCGATTTCTGCGGCCATGGCCTCGGGCGCATGTTCCACGACGAGCCGAACATCATCCATATCGGCCGGCCCGGCGAAGGCGTGCAGCTCAAGCCCGGCATGTTCTTCACCATCGAGCCGATGATCAATCTCGGCAAGCCGCATGTGAAGATCCTGTCCGACGGCTGGACCGCCGTGACCCGCGACCGCTCGCTGTCGGCGCAGTTCGAGCATTCGGTCGGCGTCACCGCCACCGGCGTCGAGATCTTCACACTGTCGGAGCGGCACGGCGAGAAGCAGATCGGGTGATGGCGGCTGACGGCTGGCCTTCGGGTCGCCCGCTGGCGTGAACCGGATTTACCGCCGCAATTGACGGTTGCAAAAACGATTGCCCGCGGCAATGCTGGCGGCCGATGCCCGCCAAGACCGACCACGACAAGAGCAAGCCCGAAGAAGCGCCGCACTATCTCGGCCATCGCGAACGGCTGCGCGAGCGCTTCTACAGCGCGGGTGCGGACGCGCTCAGCGATTACGAGCTGCTGGAGATGGCGCTGTTTGCGGCGCTGCCGCGGCGTGACACCAAGCCGCTGGCGAAGTCGCTGATCAAGACCTTCGGCTCGTTTGCCGAGGTCGTGCATGCGCCGGTGGCGCGCCTGCGCGAGGTGGACGGCATCGGGGAATCCGCGATCCACCAGCTCAAGCTGATCGCGGCGGCGTCGCATCGCGTCGCCAAGGGCGGGGTCAACAGCCGCAACGCGCTGTCGTCCTGGAACGAGGTGATCGACTATTGCCGCACCAGCATGGCGTTTGCCGAGAAAGAGCAGTTTCGCCTGCTGTTTCTCGACAAGCGCAACCAGCTCATCGCCGACGAGGTGCAGCAGACCGGCACCGTCGATCACACCCCGGTCTATCCGCGCGAGGTGATCAAGCGCGCGCTGGAATTGTCCGCGACCGCGCTGATCCTGGTGCACAACCACCCCTCAGGCGATCCCTCGCCGTCACAGGCCGACATCCAGATGACCAAGGCGATCATCGACATCGCAAAGCCGCTCGGCATTTCGGTGCACGACCACATCATCGTCGGCAAGAGCGGCCATGCGAGCCTGCGCGGGATGCGGTTGATTTAGTAGCAGTATCGCGGGTCGACCGGGACATAGGAGCCGTCCCGGCGCTGCATGTAGCAGCCGCGCTGATAGGCGTAATAGCCAGAGCGGCGGCGTTCGCCCTCGGAGGCGATCGCAGCCCCCGTACCGGCACCGACGACGGCGCCGATGGCAGCGCCGCGGCCTCCGCCGATGGCGCCACCCACGATCGCTCCGCCGACGCCGCCGAGGATGGCACCGCCAATTGCGTCCTGCGCCGCCGCCTCATGAGCCGGCATCGCCATCACGACTGTCAGACATGCCGCGATAGCGAAACTTCCAATGCGAAGACCTCGAAGCATGCTCGCCCTCCCCTGTGGTCAGACAAGTGATAGCGCCGCCGCCGGATTCGGACCAGAAGAATCACCACGCCGGGACCCGGCACTTCTCGCGATGGCGTCGGAGGCTCGGCCGGAAGGCGGCTCAGGCCATGGCGCGCGCGCCGCGGGCCAGCCGATTCATCTCAAGCATCGATCCAGCGCTGCACCGCCTCGGCAGTGTCGGCCGGCGTGGTGTTGAAGCAGATCGCGGCGTCAGGCGCCAGGCGGTGGACGAGATTGAGCACCTTCTCGAACAGCAGCAGGCGCTCCCTAGGCTCGCGCAGGCCCGCGCCGATCACGATGCAGTCGAAATTCTCCTCGCGCAACGCTGCCGTCACGGCGGCTTCCGCCGCGGCATCGAGATCGATCAGGCAACTCGTGACCTCGTAACCGAGATCGCGCAGGCGCAGCAGCTGCGCATCGATATAGTCGCGCACGAGCGCCGGCGTGAGCTGCGGGAATGCGCTGTAATCCGCGTTGCCGGGTTCGATGCCGATCGCGAGGACGCGCGTGGTCATGCTGAGCTCCTTGCCGGACTGCCTCGCGTCGCTAACCGAGCAGCGGCCCTCTCGGTTCCCTCACCGGCGGCCGCCCTAATCCCGGTCCTGTCGCTCATTTTCCCGGCGAGGTTGTAACCCACTTCACACGCGGCGGCGCGGCGGCCTGCCAGACTTGCGGGAGATCACGCTGGCCTCGCGCCCTGATCACGGCACTGGTCCATTTCGACTGACGCGCAGTTGCGAAAATCCATTCATTGCGGGAGCGGAAAATGATTTCATTCGAGAGTCTGAAAAGCGAATACGAGGGCAATTGGTCCAATCTCGAGATCCGGCCTTCACGCCTCTCCGACGCGAACGCGGTCGCGCGCAAGGCCATCAACGGCAAGGCGACCTATCAGCAGATCGAACGGCTGACCGGCGTCCCCTGGTATTTCGCTGCCCTCTGCCACTACCGCGAGTCCAATTTCGATTTCGACACCTACCTCGGCAACGGCGAAACGCTTCATCGCGCCACGACCATCGTTCCGAAAGGGCGCGGCCCGTTTGCCACGTTCGTGGACGGCGCCGTGGACGCCTTCAGAATCGAGAATTTCGTCGGCGCTCACGATTGGGGGATCGCGCGGATTCTGTTCCGGCTCGAAGCGTTCAACGGCTTCGGCTATCACGCCAAGGGCTGCAATTCGCCCTATCTCTATGGCGGTTCGACGCTGTATGGCCCGCCCGAGGCAAGGGCTGGCAAATTCGTCCGCGATCATGTGTTCGATTCGAACCACGTCGATTCCCAGCTGGGCACCGCGGTGATCCTGCATGCCATGATGTCGCTGGATTCCTCGATCACCCTCGACGGCAGCCCGCAATTCGCCAGCCGCGCGGAGCCGGAGGACGACGCGGCGTCGACGATCGTTCTCATGCAGCAGGCGCTCAACAAGCTCGGCGCCAATCCGCCGCTCGCCGAGGACGGCATCAGCGGACCAAAGACCAGAACCGCGGTCTCGCAGTTTCAGCAGCAGAACGGCCTGAGGGATACCGGACTTCTCGACGGCGCCACGGTCGCCGCCCTCACGCGCGCTGTGCAGTCGGGCCCCACCGGATCGAGCGGCGATGTGTCCAGAATCATGAAGCGGCTGGAGGATCTCGCGCAATTGCTGCGGCCACCGGTCGGCGCCGTGATCCCGGCAACGACGACATCGGGCAATACGCTGCCCGCCACCAATGATCCGATCAGCCTGTTCGAACGGCTCTTCTCCCTCGTCAACAAGACCGCCCCCATGCCAGGACCCCTCACCCCGACCAGCCCCGCTCCCGTCGATCAATTGAAGCAGGTCGTCGACCTGCTCGGCACCTTGCTCAACCGGGACGGCAAGCCCGTCCTCGGCCAGGTCAATGGCGCGCTCGGCGATACCATCGGCAAGATGCTCGACGGCAAGAAGACTGCGCTCGGCATCGGCGGCTCGCTGATCACGGCGCTGCTCTCGTCAGTGACCGCGAGCCCCAACGCAGGAGGACTTGCCGGGTTGCTCGGGACTCTCGTGTCGGCGGTGCCGGGCCTCGGCCAGTTCGCGATGCCGATCTCGCTGGCGCTCACGGCCTGGGGCGTGCTCGGCAAGATGGAGAAGTGGGCCCAAGGCACCGCGCCGCCGCCCAGGCCGACGACCTAGCCTGAGGTCATCCTTCGAGACGCCCGCCTATGGCGGGCCCTCAGGATGAGGTCGGGTTGTCGCGGCGCCTACTGACGCAGCATGATCAGAGGATCGGCGGTATCGGGCACGCGGCGCCATTGCGCGTTGTCGTCGGCCTCGAACTGCCAGGCCTCACCGGCCTTCGACAGCAGGATAATCTGGCCGCGGTCGAGCCGCCATTGCGTCGGGTTGAACTGCGCGATGGCCGCATCGCATTTCGGCTTGAGGAAGACCTGGAAATTGTCCGGCCCGGCTTCCGTGTTGGTCAGCGTCAGCCCGCAGACAGGCTGGCCGTTGCCGCGCACGATCGACCAGTCGCCGATCATCTGGTCCATCGACTTCGCCATCGAGCGGGCGGCGGCGAGGTCTTGCAGGATGTAGACGCCCTCGCCTTGGCGCAGGCCCTCGAAGATGCCGGCCTCGACCTCGGTGAAGTCGATCACGGCTTCACCGCTCGCATCCTGCAGGCGGACGATGTCGAGACCCCTGACGCTCCAGGCGACGATGTCCTTGGTGAAAGGCAGCGCGGCCTTGCAGGCCGGCTCCAGTTCGAGCTTGAAGCCTTGAGCAGCAGTGTCGGCCTTGAGCGTGACGACGCAGGTCTTGCTGCGCTCGGTGGTCGAGAGCTCCCACTGCCCGGGCATTTCCTTCTTCAGGGTCGTCGTATCCTGCGCCAACGCGATGCCGATCGCGGCCAAGTAGGCCGCGACGGCGAATGCAACGACCCGAAGAGCTCTCATCAGCGCCCCTTGAAAGGCGTTTCCGCAACCGGCGTCAACGGCGCCTTGCCTGAGAACCAGGACTTAAGATTGTCCACCACGAGCTGGTCCATCGCGTTGCGCGTCACCACCGAGGCCGAGCCGATATGCGGCAGCAGCACCACGTTCTGCATGGTCTTGAGCTCGTCCGGCACATTCGGCTCGGCCGCGAACACGTCGAGACCGGCGGCAAGGATGGTGCCGGACTTGAGCGCCTGGACCAGCGCAGGTTCGTCGATCACCGAGCCGCGCGCGACGTTGACCAGCACACCGCGCGGGCCGAGCGCCTTCAGCACTTCGGCGTTGATCATCTTGTTGGTCGAGGCGCCACCGGGCACGATCACCATCAGCGTGTCCACGGCCTTCGCCATCTCGATCAGGTCGGGGTAATGTTTGTAGGAGACGTCCTTGGACGGATTGCGGGTGTGATAGACCACCGGCACCAGCGAGGCATCGAGCCGGCGCGCGATCGCCTGTCCGATCCGGCCCATGCCGACGATGCCGACCTTGCGATCGCGCAGCGAGCCGACGCTGAGCGGATAGTTCTGGGTCTGCCAGAGACCGGAGCGCACATAACGGTCGGCCTTGATGAACTCACGCACCGTGGAGATCAGAAGCCCCATCGCGACGTCGGCGACCTCCTCGGTCAGCACGTCGGGCGTATTGGTGACGATGATGTTGTGCTCGGCGGCGTATTTCGCGTCGACGTGGTCGTAGCCGACGCCGAAGCTCGCCACCATCTCGATCTTCGGCAGCTGCGACAGCGAATCCCTGTCGGCGCGCACGGTGTGATAGGTCACCGCCACGCCGCGGATCTTTTCGCGGATCGCCGGCGTCAGCCGCTCGAGATCGCCCCGCGTCTCTGCCTTGTGCACGACGAAATGATCGGAAAACCCGTTCTCGAGGATCGGCCGGACCGGCCCATAAATCAGAAGGTCGATCTTTTCGGACGAAATCGAACCGGTGGTCATCAGTTGTCCTTTCCAAGCGCGCTCTCGTGCCAGCGCCGTAAAACGAGGTGGGAAACTAGCGCCAGCACCCCATAGATGACAATCCCGGCCAGCGACAACAGCAGCAGCGCTGCGAACATGCGGGGTATGTTCAAGCGGTAGCCGGATTCTGCGATCCTGTAGGCGAGCCCGGAGCCGGCGCCGGCCGTTCCCGCCGCGATCTCGGCCACGACCGCGCCGATCAGCGACAGGCCGCCGGCAATGCGCAGGCCGCCGAGAATATAGGGCAGCGCCGCCGGCAGTTTGAGAAAGCGCAGAGTCTGCTGCGGCGAGGCGCCATAGAGCTGGAACAGGCCGGCGAGGTTGCGATCGACCGAATTGAGCCCGAGCGTGGTGTTCGACAGCACCGGGAAAAAGGCGACGATGAAGGCGCAGACCACGACCGCGGTCTGTTGCTCCAGATAGATCAGCAGCAGCGGCGCGATCGCGATGACCGGCGTGACCTGAAGCACCACGGCATAGGGGAACAGCGATGCTTCTACCCATTTGGACTGATTGAACAGCAGCGCCAGCGCGATGCCGCCGATGCTGGCCGCGACAAAACCTTCAAGCGTGGTCAGCAGCGTCGCGGCGAGCGACTGTGACAGCACCGCCCAATCCTTGATCAGTGTCACGAATATGACGGAGGGCGCCGGCAGCACGTAAGGCGGGATGTCCTTGATGCGGACCACGAGCTCCCAGGCGAGCAGGCCCGCCGCGAACACGATGACGGGCAGCACGAAGCGCACCGCGCGTTGCGCGCCGGACGGCTTCGCAGTGACGGAAGCTTGCGCGTTCATAGCGTCGACTGCCCTGCATAGGACGGCGCTAGCGCCGCCGACACTTTGCGGCAATAATCGGAATAGGCGACTGAAGTGCGAAACTCCTCGCCACGCGGCTCGACCGTCTCGATGCGGAAGTCGGCCTGGATGCGGCCCGGCCGCGCCGTCATGACCACCACGCGCTGCGACAGATAGACGGATTCGAACACCGAATGCGTGACGAAGATGACGGTCTTGCCAAGCCTGCGCCACAGCGCGAGCAAATCGTCGTTGAGGCGGAAGCGCGTGATTTCGTCGAGCGCGGCGAACGGCTCATCCATCAGGAGGATGTCAGGGTCGGTGACGAGCGCGCGCGCCAGCGACACCCGCATCTTCATGCCGCCGGAGAGCTCGCGGGGAAAGGCGTCGACGAAATCGGCAAGCCCGACGCTGGCCAGCGCCTCGTCGGCACGCGCGCGCGCTTCCGCCTTAGGAACGCCTGCGAGCTTCAGCGGCAATCGCACGTTCTCGCGTACGCTGGTCCAGGGCATCAGGGTCGGTTCCTGGAACACGAAGCCGATGCCATGACCTGGCTGAACTTGACCTGGCTGCGCATCACCCACGCGACGCGCCAGCCTCACGATACCGGATGACGGCGCGCTGAGCTCCGCGATCAGCCGCAGCGCCGTCGACTTGCCGCAACCTGACGGACCCAGCAGCGAGATGAACTCGCCCTTGCGCACCGCAAGATCGAGCGGGCCGAGCGCCAGCACGCCGTTGTCATAGGTCTTCGTCACGCCGCGCAGGCTGACAGCCAGGGCCGTCAGGCCGGTCTCGGCCCCCGCCGACGTTTGGACTGATGACATCGGCCTTGCGCTACGGCTTGCTCGGGCGCAGCTCGGCGCCGACGCCCTTGTTGACGAAGCGCAGCGTATAGGATTTGCGGAAATCGAGGTCCGCCTTCACCACGCCTGCCTTCACCATCTTGTTGAAGAAGGAGGTGTAGCGCTCGTCGCTCATCGCACCGATGCCGTTCTTCAGCGAATCGCCGGAATCAACGATGCCGTATTCCTTCATCTTGGCGACGGAATAGGCGAGCAGCTCGTCGGTCATCTCCGGATTGAGCTTCTTGATCATGGCGTTGCCGGCGGAATTGTCGCGGTAGATGTAATTGTACCAACCGACCATGGAGGCATCGACAAAGCGCTGCACCAGGTCGGGTTTCTTCTCGACCACGTCGCGGCGGCTCTCGATCAGGGTCGAATAGGTGTTGAAGCCGTAATCGGCGAGCAGCAACACGTCGGGCTTGAAGCCGGCGGCCTTCTCGACCGCGAAGGGCTCGGAGGTGACGTAACCCTGCATCGCGCTCTTGGGATTGGCAATGAAGGGCTGCGGATTGAAATTATAGGGGCGAACGTTCTTCTCGCTGAAACCGTATTCGGATTTGAGCCACTGGAAATAGCTGGTCATGCCCTCCTTGGAGACGAACAGCGTCAGCGGCTTGAGGTCCTCGATCTTGGCGACCTTGGCATCGGGCTGCGTCAGCATCACCTGCGGATCCTTCTGGAACACCGCGGCGATGGTGACGACCGGGACGTTGTTGGCGACCGCGTCGAACGACATCAGCGTGTTCGCGGCCATGAAGAAATCGATCTTGCCGGCGATCAGCAGCATCCGGTTGTTCTCATTGGGCCCGCCGGGGACGATGGTGACGTCCAGCCCGTATTTCTTGTAGGTGCCGTCGGCGACGGCCTGGAAAAAGCCGCCGTGCTCGGCCTCGGCGACCCAATTGGTGCCGAAGGTGACCTTGTCCAGCGTCTCGGCGCGCGCCGGGGCCACCGAGACGAAAGCGGCCATCAGGCCCGCCGTTAAGGCTCGCCGCAGATGAGAGGGGCTCATGGTGGGACTCCGTCGATCGCTTCTAGCCGATGTCCAAGCAACGCGATAAAACCGCAAGACATTCAGGGACGCGAGCCGGCCTGGCCCGCGTCCCCTGATACCCCAAATTACGCGACAAATTCGGGCAAAGAAACCTTGATGACGCCTTCCCGCGACTGGACCGAGATCCGCTGGGCCGATACCAGCCCCGCCGAGGTTTCGCGCTGGATCGCGGTGCTGCCGCTGGCGGCGACCGAGCAGCACGGCCCGCATCTGCCGCTCGAGACCGACGTGCTGATCGCGGGCGCCTATCTCGCGCGGGTGCGCGAGCTCCTGCCCGACAGCGCTCCGGCCACTTTCCTGCCCGTTGAACCGATCGGGATTTCCACCGAGCATATCGACTATCCCGGCACGCAGACGCTGCCGACTGACATCGCGTTGAAAAAATGGACCGCGATTGGCGACGACGTCGCGCGGCGCGGATTGAAGAAGCTCGTCATCATCACCAGCCATGGCGGCAACAGCGCGGCCATGATGCTGATCGCACAGGATTTGCGCGCGCATCAGAAGCTGTTCGTGGTGACGACGTCGTGGTCGCGGCTGTCGGGCGCGGACAAGCTGTTCCCGGCCGACGAAGTGCGTCACGGCATCCACGGCGGCGCGATCGAAACCTCGATCATGCTGGCGCGCTATCCCGATCGGGTGCGCGGTGATGCGATCGCGGATTTTCCCGCGAGCAGCATCGCGATGGAGCAGCAATATCGCTGGCTGTCGACGCAGCGACCCGCACCATTCGCCTGGCAGGCGCAGGATCTCAACCCCAGCGGCGCTATCGGCAATGCGACGCTGGCCGTGGCCGCGAAGGGCGAGCAACTGATCGACCAGGGCGCCCGCACTTTTTGCGAGCTGCTTGCCGAGGTTGATAACTTCGACGTGAACAGGCTCGCCACAGGCCCGCTCGGCTAGCGCTCATCCTCCTGGAATCATTCGGAAAAGATCCATACTCGACCTCCGCTTTTGCCGGATTCGAACCGGACGCGCGGAGCCTCCGTCCAACTCGGTACGCGGGCCACAACGGACCGCCTCAACCCGGATGGAGTTTCACATGTCGATCAAGACCAAGATTTTCGCAGTTGCCCTCACCGCGCTCACCCTGACCGGCAGCGTCGTGGCCACCACCTCGCAGGCGCAAGCCAAGCCGCTCGGCTGGGGCGTCGGCGTCGGCCTGGGCATCGCCACTGCCGCCGTCGTCGGCTCCGCGATCGCCGCCAGCAACGACCCCTATTACAACGGCTATCACCGCTGCGGCTGGGCCGCCCAGTACAACGCCTTTGGCCAGTACGTCGGCCGCGTTCGTACCTGCTTCTGATTTGAGTCCCTGAGGCCGATCTCACGTGGATCCTGCGTCCGACACGGGCGCCTCATCCACCCCGTGTCGTGCCCCCGACCCCGCCCGGCTGTCCCCCCGGGCGGGGTCAACCGTTTTGGGACCTTGGAATTTGTTGCAGTCCCGTCACATCGCGATGCGAACCATCCCCTGCGGCAATCTGCACTAGTTGCTATTGCGAATTAATCGCAATAAGGTTCGCAACGGGCCCAGGAACTTGGGAGGAAGTCGCGCCGAATCGGGATCATCTGGTCCGATCCGGAGCGCCTAAGCCTGATGACAGGGTCGCCGCGAATCGGCAGGGATAGTGCGGCGAGTGGACACATTCGCGTTGGGGGCGTGCGTTTTGACGTTGAGAGCTCACCTTTACAGGTATTTGCGAACGGCCGCGGCGATTGCCTCGGGCGTACTGGCTTTTCCCGCCGCCAGCCGCGCGGCCGATCTGCCGCTGAAGGCACCGGCCTTGAAGGCGGTCTATGACTGGACGGGCCTCTATATCGGTGCGCATGCCGGTTTCACCCGCGGCACGTCCTCGGCCACGCTGACCGATCCCACGGTCGCGACCGACAATCATGTCTTCACCGGCGCGACCGGCGGCGTGCAGGCCGGCTACAACTGGCGCCTCAATTCGGGCTTCCTGCTCGGCGTCGAAGGCGACATCTCCTTTCCCAACTATCTGCCCTCCAACCATGTGGTGTCGTCGGCGGCGACCGCCCTGTCGAGCGCGGAGGAACGTTGGGACTATGTCGCGAGCCTGCGCGCGCGGGTCGGTTACACCACGGGCGCCTTCATGTTCTACGCGACCGGCGGCGCCGCTTTTGCCGGCGAGCGCTTTCTCTCGACACCTGCAGGCGGCACTGAGGAGAAGGTGTTGAACACGCGGTTCGGCTGGACCGCCGGCGGCGGCGTCGAATATGCCTTCGCGCCGCACTGGAGCGCTCGGCTGGAATATCTCTACAGCAAATTCGAGAACGCCCACGTCACCTTCCCCTCCGGCGCGCAATATTCGTCCTCGATGGATTTCCAGAGCCTGCGGATCGGCCTCAATCGCAAGATCGACTGGCCGGGCCTGCCGACCTACAACCCGAAGTCGGATGTGACGGACACCGAATCCAGCCGCTGGGAGATTCACGGCCAGTCGACCGTGCTCGGGCAGGGCTACCCCGCGTTCCGCGCCCCCTATACCGGCCCGAACAGCCTGCTCCCGTCGCCGGATTTCCAGCAGACCTGGAGCAACTCGCTCTATCTGAATGCGCGGCTGTGGGATGGCGGCGAGGTCTATTTCAATCCCGAGCTGCTGCAGGGCTTTGGCTTCAACAACACGACGGGCGCTGCCGGCTTTCCCAACGGCGAGGCGCAGAAGTCCGGCTTCCCCTATCCGCACTTCAACGCCTCGCGGCTGTTCGTGCGCCACACCTTTGGCTTCGGCGGCGAGCAAGAAGAGCTCACCAGCGGCCCATTCCAGCTGGCCGGCAAGGCCGATATCTCACGCCTGATCCTGCAGATCGGCAAGCTCTCCGTGGTCGACGTGTTCGACGGCAATTCCTACGCGCACGACCCGCGCAAGGATTTCATGAACTGGTCGATCTGGGCATCCGGCGCCTTCGACTACGCCGCCGACAAGCTCGGCCTCGGCTATGGCGCAACGGCCGAATTGAATCAGAAGCAATGGGCGCTACGCGCCGGCTATTTCCTGATCGACGCGCAGTCCAACTCGAACAATTTCGACATGAATATCGGCCGCCGCGGCGAATATGTCGTCGAGCTCGAGACGCGCTATTCGCTGTTCGGTCAGCCCGGCAAGCTGCGCACACTCGGCTTCGTCAACAGCGCCTATTCCGGCAGCTATCGCGAGACGCTGGACAATCCGCTGCTCAATCTCGACATCAGCCAGACCCGCCGCGGCCGCCTCAAATACGGCTACGCTTTGAACGTCGAACAGGCGATCACCGACGACGTCGGCGTGTTCGGCCGCTGGAGCTGGAACGATGGCCGCAACGAGATCATGGCCTTCACCGACATCGACCGCAGCCTGTCCGGCGGTGTCTCGGTCAAGGGAGCGAAATGGGGCCGGCCCGACGACGTCGTCGCCATTGCCGGCGCGATCAACGGCCTCTCGCAGGACCATCGCGACTTCATCGCCGCCGGCGGTCTCGGTCCGCTGATCGGCGACGGTCAGCTCAACTACCGCAGGGAACGCGTGCTGGAGACCTATTACGCCTACGCGCTGAACAAGGCCCTGACCTTCACCGCGGATTACCAGCTCATCGTCAATCCCGCCTACAACGCCGATCGCGGCCCGGTGTCGGTATTCTCAGGACGGTTGCACGGAGAGTTCTGAGCGCTCCCCGCGGCGCGTTTTCTAGGCCGCACGGATCGCGTCCAGGAACTTCCCGACCTCGACCTTGAGGCGGCTGCTCTCGCCGGACAGCGACTTCGCTGACGCGAGCACGGTGGAGGAGGCCGATCCGGTCTGGCTCGCGCCGCGCTGCACGTCGACGATGCTGGCGGAGACCTGTTGGGTGCCGCGCGCCGCCTGCTGCACGTTGCGGGAAATCTCCCGCGTCGCCGCGCCCTGCTCCTCGACCGCGGAGGCGATCGCCGATGCGATCTCGGACATGCGGGTGATGGTGTCGCTGATCGACTTGATGGCGCCAACGGAATCCTCCGTCGCGCTCTGGATTCCCGTGATCTGCTGGCTGATCTCGCCGGTGGCCTTGGCGGTCTGCTCGGCGAGCGCCTTGACCTCGGAGGCGACCACGGCGAAGCCGCGTCCGGCCTCGCCGGCGCGCGCCGCCTCGATCGTGGCATTGAGCGCCAGAAGATTGGTCTGGCCCGCGATCTGGCTGATGAGTTCGACGACGTCGCCGATCCGGCCGGCAGCCTTGGCGAGTTCGCCGACATAGTCGTTGGTCCGCGCAGCCTGCTGCACCGCTTCGCTGGCCACCCGCGCGGAGTCCTGGACCTGCCGGCCGATCTCGTCGACCGAGGACGCCATTTCCTCCGCGGCCGCGGCAACGGTCTGCACGTTGCTGGAGGCCTGCTCGGAGGCGGCCGCGACGGTTGCGGTGACCTTTTCCGATTGATCGGCGGTGCTCGTCAGCGTTCCCGCCGACACTTCCAGCTCCGACGATGCCGACGAGACGGTGTTGATGACCTCGCCGATCAACGCTTCGAAATCGCGCGCGATCTGGTCCATGCGCTGGCTGCGCCGGAGTTTCGCCTCGGCTTCCACCGCGGCGGCCTCGTCGGCGGCCTTCTTGGCCGAGAGCGAATCCTTGAAGTGCTGGAGCGAGCCCGCCACCTGGCTGATCTCGTCATTGCGGCCCGTCACTGGAATCTCGACCTCGTGCTGTCCGGCGGCGAGCGTTGCGATCACGTCTGCGAGCCGGCTGAGCGGCGACACCACGCGCCGGCGCAGCATCATGGTCACGCCACCGAGTGTGCCCAGCAGCGCCAGCACCGCCACGCCCGCGAGCGCGAGCATCGCCAGCGCGCCGTCGCGCGCGGCCGAGGCGCGCTCGGCAGCTTCCGCGAGCGCGGCATCGCGCACGCCGTAGAACATCTGGATGGCGGGTACAATGACTGTGGCCAGCTCTTCGGCGTTGATGCCGTACTTGCCGTCGCCACGTGCCGCAGGCATCTCCTTGTCCACGGCAGCGGCTGCTTTCCCAAAATAAGAATCGATCGCCGCTTTCAGCGCGGTGGCGATGCGAGGCGGGCTTCCGAGCTGGTCGATGCCGGCCTCGATGCGCTCGCGGTCCGCCTCGACACGCCCCTGCATGCGATCCATCAGCGAGAATTCGGCTGCCGTGAGCGGTCGGCGTGCGCTCAGCGCCGGCGACAGCGTAGCGGCGCGGCTGCCGGCCGAGACGCGCAGATCCTGCGCCGTTCGCGCCAGGCTCAACAGTGCCGCAAGCGAGGAATCGGCATTGATGACCTTCGCTTCGAGCCGGTTCATGATCGGCTCGATATTGCCGATGACCTCTGCAACGCCCGGTAGGAAGCCCTTGACCACAGCGCTGTCGCGCGCCGCCAGGGGCACGCTCATCGCGCGGTCTGCAGCGGTGTAGATATCCTTGAGCCGCCGGGCGGTACGGTCCAGGTTTTCGATCATCGGTCCGGAATCATCCAGCACAAGGATGGCGCGCCTTGCCCCCTCGAATGCGGCATCGGCCGCTTTCGCGGCTTTCGCGGCGCCGTCGATCTGGGCCTGCGTCGCAGAATTCTCCTGGAAGATCGGGGAAATGTAGGGGGCACGAAGGCCGGCAACGTGCTGACTGACCATCAAGGTCGCACCAAAGGCGTCGACTGTCTTGATCGCGTCGGAGCGGTTCGTGAAGATGCGCGCCTGGGGTATGAGCACCTCGGCGCCAAGGATGACTGCAAACACCGTCACCGTCAGCATCGACAGCGCAAAAAGTTTCCCGATCCGCATTCTGATCCCCCGAATACATTCCTGCAAATGTCGAGAACCTAGCTGGTGCCCGCTAAGAGCCCGTTAAGCAACGGCATGCCCGTAGTTCCGCGGGGTATGGGCTTCGAGCACCTTCCGGGACGGCGTCGCCGAGGTTCCCTCGCGGTGACGGATGCGACAGAATCGTCGGCATTTCGTCCTCGAATACCTATATCAAGGCCTGTGCCGCCATCCGGCCACACTCCCTTACCTCGGAACATCAATGCTCTCCGCCGAACTCGCCATCGTCGTCGTCCTGATCGTCATCAACGGCTTGCTCTCCATGTCCGAGCTGGCCGTGGTCTCGTCACGCCCGGCCCGGCTGTCGATGCTCGCCGCCAAGGGCGTCCGCGGCGCCGAGCGGGCGCTGACGCTCGCAGCCGATCCCGGCAAATTCCTCTCGACGGTGCAGATCGGGATCACGCTGGTCGGCGTCCTCTCCGGCGCGTTCTCGGGCGCGACGCTCGGACAGCGGCTGACGCAATGGCTGCTCGAGCTCGGCCTGTCCGCAGGAATTGCCGACATCGTCGGCGTGGGCCTGGTTGTCACGCTCATCACCTACGCCACCCTGATCGTCGGCGAACTGGTGCCCAAGCAGGTGGCGCTGCGCGATCCCGAAAGCATCGCGGTCAGGGTTGCACCCGCGATGCACGTGCTTGCGAAGGTCTCGCTGCCGCTGGTCTTCCTGCTCGATCTCTCCGGCAAGCTGATGCTCACGCTGCTCGGCCATGGCGGCAAGTCCGAAGAGAAGGTCTCGGAAGACGAGATCCATCATCTCGTCAGCGAAGCCGAAAGCGCGGGCGTGCTCGAGTCAGGTGAAAAGGAGATGATCGCGGGCGTGATGCGGCTCGGCGACCGGCCGGTCGGCGCGATCATGACGCCGCGCACGGAGGTCAACGAGATCGACCTGAACGATACGCCGGAGAGCATTCAAGCGACCATCGCCAAGAGTCCGCATTCGCGCTTTCCCGTGTCCGACGGCGACCGCGACAAGCCGATTGGCGTGCTCCAGGCCAAGGACCTGCTGGTCGCCTTCATGAACGAGCGCACGCCGGATTTGCGCGTGCTGGTTCGCGAGGCGCCCGGCATTCCCGCGTCGGCGGATGCCCGCGACGTGCTGGCGATCCTGAAGGCTGCGCCGGTGCATGTCGGCCTCGTCTATGACGAATACGGCGCCTTCGAAGGCATCGTGACGACGGCTGACATCCTGGAATCGATCGTCGGCGCCTTCCATTCCGAGGAAGGCCCGCCGGAACCGGCCTACGTCAGGCGCGCGGACGATTCGCTGCTGGTCTCAGGCTGGATGCCGGTCGACGAATTCGGCGAGCTGCTCGGCATCGAACTGCCGCCGCACCGCTACAACACCGTCGCCGGCCTCGTGCTGCAACAGTTCAACGTGCTGCCTGATGTCGGCGACGCCTTCGACTTCGGCGACTGGCACATCGAGGTGGTCGATCTCGACGGACGGAGGATCGACAAGATTCTCGCGAGCCGGCGGAGCGAAGTAGAGACGGGGTGAGCCACTCTCGTCGTCCCGGACAAGCGCAGCGAAGCGGAGCGCAGATCCGGGACCCATAGCCACAGGATTGAGTTTGGCGAAGACTGGTAGTTGCGCGGTACTGCCGTCTGCGCATGATCGACAGATCACGCGGTATGGGTCCCGGATCTGCGCTGGCGCTTGTCCGGGACGACGGCGGAGTTTGTGGTTAGAGCTTGCGCCAAACTCAAGCCCCTCACCCGAACCTCACCCCGATCCGCTTTTCCTTGCGCCAGATCACGGTGCAGCCGAGATGTGTTCCGTCGGCCTGGACCAACAGGCTGAAATGGTCGGGGATGCCGACGGGACTGCTGACGTCGAGCGCGGCGCCGGTATCGGACAGGTTGCGGATGGTGCAGTCGATCGCGCCGCCGCCGCCGAACTCGATCGTCCCGGCCTTCAGCACGCGATGCCTTGCCCTGTCGCGCCGCTCGTCCATGGCGACAATCTACACCCAAAGTTGAACAAAACGTTAAACGCAGCCCATTTCGCGATGCCTTTACGCACGGGGGCCTGCGGCCTTGCAAGTGGACCGGCGTCCTACAGCGCCGGCTGGAACGTCTCCGTCCGCGCCATCCGCCAGGCGTCGCGGAAGCGCGGGTCTTCGGTGCCTTCGAGCAGCTCGCCCGGACGCAGCGACGGATAAAGCTGCGCGAAGGATTTCACGTCCGTCGTCGAGGTGCGCTGGGAGAAGTGGATCGGGCGCAGCTGCTGCGGATGCTCGAGACCGGCCGCGGCGATCAGCTCGGTCAGCGAGTGCAGCGTCGCCAAGTGATAATTGTGCACGCGGTCGATCTTGAGCGGCACGTAGAGCGCGCGCGCCCGCGTCGGGTCCTGCGTCGCGACGCCGGTCGGGCAGCGGTCGGTGTGGCAGCTCAGCGACTGGATACAGCCGAGCGAGAACATGAAGCCGCGTGCCGAATTGCAGTAGTCCGCGCCGATCGACATGGCGCGTGCCATGTCGAACGCGGTCGCGATCTTGCCGGAGGCGCCGATCTTGATGCGGTCGCGCGCGTTGATGCCGATCAGCGCGTTGTGGACGAAACTGACGCCCTCCCGCATCGGCATGCCCAGATGGTCCATGAACTCCAGTGGCGCGGCACCGGTGCCGCCCTCGTTGCCGTCGACGACGATGAAATCGGGATAGATGCCGGTCTCGATCATCGCCTTGCAGATCGCCAAAAATTCCCAGGGATGGCCGATGCACAGCTTGAAGCCGGTCGGCTTGCCGCCGGAGAGCTTTCGCATCTCGCCGATGAACTGCATCATGCCTGTTGGCGTCGAGAAGGCGCGATGCGAGGCCGGCGAGATGCAATCCTCGCCCATGGCGACCCCGCGGATCTTGGAGATCTCCTCCGAGACTTTCGCCGCCGGCAGCACGCCGCCATGACCGGGCTTGGCGCCCTGGCTGATCTTGAGCTCGACCATCTTGATCTGGTCCTGGCTCGCGACGCGCGCGAAGGCTTCGGGATCGAAGGTGCCGTCGAGATGGCGGCAACCGAAATAGCCCGAGCCGATCTCCCAGATGATGTCGCCGCCCATCTCCGCGTGATAGGGGCTGAAGCCGCCCTCGCCGGTGTCGTGCGCGAAGCCGCCCTTCTTGGCGCCGGCATTCAGCGCGCGCACGGCGTTCGGGCTGAGCGCGCCAAAACTCATGGCGGAAATGTTGAACACCGAAGCCGAATACGGCTTGGCGCAATCCGGTCCGCCGATGGTGACGCGGAATTTCTCCTCGGCATGTGTCTTCGGCGAGACCGAGTGATGCATCCACTCATAACCCTGGCGGTAGACGTCCTCCTGGGTGCCGAACGGACGCTTGTCGAGCTGCATCTTGGCGCGCTGATAGACCACCGCACGGATGTCGCGCGAGAACGGCATGCCGTCCTTCTCGCTCTCGAAGAAGTACTGCCGCATCTCCGGGCGTATCTCTTCGAGCAAAAAACGGATATGCGCCGAGATCGGGTAGTTGCGGAGAACGGCATGACCCTTCTGCATGAGGTCGCGGACGCCAAGAGCCGTCAACGCGCCGAAGATCAGGATCGGGATCAGCAGGATGTCGAAGATCTTGCGGTCGGCGATGCCGATGCCGATCAGAAGCGCGGTGACCACCGCGCAGATCGTCAGGACGATGAAGCGCGGGGAGAATGGCAGCAGCAGGGTTTCCATGATCCCCTCTTCCGCCAGCGGCAGCCGTTTGGACGATAAGTTGGACGATAAGTTGGACGATTCCTGCGTCTTATTCACGTCGGCCACGATTCCCATCCTCTCGCCAGCATGAGGCGGTACGATACGCCCGCGCCTGTCATACGGATATGACGCGGCGGTTGTTTCACGCTAGCGAATTCGGCGGGGACAAATCAATCAGCCCGATGGGCGGGCTGCTGCGGTGCAGCAGAGGGCGGGCATTAACCGGTCGAGGCGCTTTACGCACAGCCGTCGTCCTGGCGAAAGTGATGCCCCCCTAAGGGGGCGGATTCGAGGACTGACAACGAGCAGCCTTCGCCAAACTTCATTCGGCGGGTATGGGTCCTGGCTTTCGCCAGGACGACGTCGAGAGGGCCTACCGCTCGACGAACGCCTTTTCGATCACGAAATGGCCGGGCTTGTTGCCGGAGCCCTCGACAAAGTCGCGGCCCTCGAACATCAGTTTCAGCTCCTCGAGCATCGCCGGGCTGCCGCACATCATGATGCGGTCGGTCGCGATGTCGAGCGGCCCCTGGCCGATGTCGTTGAAGATCTGCTCGGAGCTGATGAGGTCGGTGATGCGGCCGCGGTTCTTGAACGGCTCGCGGGTCACGGTCGGGTAGTAGATGAGCTTGTCCGCGAGCAACTCCCCGAACAGTTCGTCCTCGCGAAGACCGGCGACGAGCTTCTCGCCATAGGCGAGCTCGGAGACCTGACGGCACCCATGCACCAGCACGATGCTGTCGAATTGGTCGTAAACCTCGGGGTCCTTGATCAGGCTGGCGAAGGGCGCCAGGCCCGTGCCGGTCGAGAGCAGCATCAGCCGCTTGCCGGGAATGAGGTTGTCGGTGATCAGCGTGCCGGTCGCCTTGCGGCCGACCAGGATGGTGTCGCCTTCCTTGATCTTCTGGAGACGCGACGTCAGCGGGCCGTCCTGAACCTTGATCGAGAAGAACTCGAGCTCTTCCTCGTGATTGGCGCTCGCCATGCTGTAGGCGCGGAGCAGCGGGCGGCCCTCAACCTCGAGGCCGATCATCGCGAACTGGCCGTTCTGGAAGCGGAAGCCGGAATCGCGGGTGGCGCGAAAGCTGAACAGGGTGTCGGTCCAGTGCTGGACGGAAAGAACCTTCTCTCGGTAAAACGCGCTCATGACTTTCGATATTCCGAATAATTGCGGGTTTAGGGCAAAAGCGCTGCCCGGCCCCTGAAAGCGGGGCGGACACCATTGCCATGGCGGAGGATTTCGCGAGTGTGATCTACGCCATTGAGACCAATAATCAACCTCGTTCCGGATGCAATTGATGCCGGTCAAACCGGCATTTGCGGCGGAAATGGTCGCATCATTAATGGATCTGCTGTCCGGCGCATGCGGAGGGCAATTTCTTTTCCCTCCGAGGCTCGAATACAGCACTTAATTTCCGTAGCGCTCGCGAGAATTTCATTAAGAATAGCTCTGACTTTCACCCCCGTTTGGCGCCGTTTCCCGGATTTTGCGGCTTTTGGCGCCAAGATCGACTGGAACTGGCGACCGGCGACAGAGACACATGGCGAGCGGCGAGCGGATCTTCGTCCAGGCGATCAAGCGCTATTGCGCAACCCATGGCATTGCGCTCGATGTCCGTGCCGATGGCTGGCTGCTTGCGATGCGCCGGGGCGAGCAACGTCGCTTCGCGTTCGGCTACGACATCGGCCTCAACAGCGCCATCGCGCACCGCCTGGCCAACGACAAATCGGCCACCGCCGAAGTGCTCGCGCTCGAGGGCGTGCCCTGCATTCCCCATCGCCTCTTCCTCAATCCCAAACTGGGCGAGAAAGTTGTCGGCGTCGCCTGGCGAGAGGCAATGCTGGCACTGCTTCACGACAATCCGCAAGGCGTGGTGGTGAAGCCGAACGAGGGGACGTCGGGACGATCCGTTTTCAGGGTAACGACGGAAACAGAGCTCGATCATGCGCTTGGCGAAGCCTTTTCGATGAGCGCCGGACTCGTGATCTCACCCTATGTCGTGATCGAGGACGAAGTTCGCGTGGTCCTGCTCGATGATGTGCCACTCGTCGTCTACAGCAAGCAGCGTGGCTCGGATTGGCGGCATAATCTCGATGCGGGCGCAAAGCCCGTGCTGATGCAGGACGGCAATCTTCGCACAGCCTGCGCAAAGCTCGCCATCGACGCCGCCAATGCCATCGGCATCACCTTCGCCTCGGTCGATCTCGTGCACGTCGACGGCGTCTGGCGTGTGCTCGAGATCAATTCCGGCGTGATGATGGAGACGCTGGCGAAGCTGCATCCGGAGCTGGTGCGGACGACGTACGATGCGGCGCTGGATCTGGTGTTTGGGGACAAACACTGAAGCGACACGCGCGCTGCGGCTTCAACTCACCGCCAGCCGATACGCGGCCTTCGCATTCACGCCGAACGCCTTCTCCCGCACCTGCGGCCCGAGCTTCGTCAGGCAGGCCTCCAGCGCGCCCTTGATCTCACCATAGCTGCCCGCGAGCAAACATACCGGCCAGTCCGAGCCGAAGATCAGGCGATCTTCGCCAAAACATGTCGCGGCGTGCGCGACGAACGGAAACAGCCGCTCCGCATTCCAGTCGCTCCAAACCGCTTCCGTCGCCAGCCCCGAGACCTTGCACCAGACATTGCCGCAGGCCGCGAGTGCCGCGATGCCATTGGACCATACAGTGCTTCCGCCATCGGCGATCGGCGGCTTGGCTGCGTGGTCGAGCACGAAGCGCGCCTGCGGGAAGGCCTGTGCGGTTGCGATCGCGGCCGGCAGCTCGCGGGTGCGGACCAGGAAATCGTAGGCGAGATCATGCGCGAACACGGCCGTGAGGCCGCGCTGAACGTCCTCGCGCAACAGCCAATCCGGGTCGGCGTCGTCATGGACCTGATGGCGGATGCCGACCAGCTTGTCGCCGCCGGGCGAAGCACGCAGCCGGTCCAGCGTCTCGCCGAGTGCAGCGTCGGTCAGATCAGCCCAGCCGACGACGCCGATCACCGAGGGCGTCGCATGCGCGATCCGCAGGAATTCCTCGGTCTCCGCCAGCTCGGAGCGGCACTGCACCAGGATGCTCGCGTCGATGCCGTTCGCCTTCAAGAGCGGCGCGAGATCGGCCGGACCGAAGGCACGCCGGATCGGCGTGAGCTCAGGCGCGTCCATCCAGGGATAGTCGGCGCGCGCGGGATCCCAGAAATGCTGGTGAGCGTCGATGATCATGCCCTACGCTCCGCCGGGCAATGGAGCGCGGGCATCGACGAGTTTTCGCGCACGCAGCTCCTGCCAGAACGCCGCCGGCACCACCATCTCCGACATCGCGATGTTGTCGGCAATTTCCGCGGCATTGCGTGCGCCCATCACGGCGACCGTGACCGCCGCATGGGCCATGCAGAAATGCAGCGCCGCGGCTTTCAGCTCGGTGCCGTGCTTGCGGCAAAGCTCGTCGAGCGCGAGCGCGCGGGCGACGAGTGCCGCATCGGCGTCCTGATAGTTGAACTTAGCGCCCGTGTGCGGATTGGCCAGGATGCCGCTGTTGTAGATGCCGCCGAGCAGGATGCCGATGTTCTTCGCGGCGCAGACCGGGAACAGCGCATCCAGCGCGCCCTGATCGAGCAACGTGTAGCGGCCGGCGAGCAGGAAGCAGTCGACCGGAACGGTCTCTGCGAACCGGACCAGCATGTCCGACTGGTTCATGCCGGCACCGATCGCCTTGACGGTGCCCTCACTGCGCAGGCGCTGGAGCGCGCGGAAGGCGCCGGCGACGGCGTCGTCGTAGTGGTCGTCGGGATCATGCACGAGCAGGACATCGATGCGGTCGAGCCCAAGCCGCGCCAGGCTTTCATCCACCGACCGCATCACGCCGTCATGACTGAAATCGAACACCGGCCGCTCCCGCGACGTGCCCTTGTAATGCTCGTCCTCGGCGGCGGCGCCATCGGGCGCACGCAGCAGACGACCGACCTTGGTCGAGATGGCGTAGGAGTCACGGGGCTGTTGCCGCAGGAATGCGCCGAGGCGTCGCTCCGCGAGGCCAAAGCCGTAGAGCGGCGCGGTATCGAAGAAGCGGATTCCGAGCGACCAGGCGCGGGCGATGGTCGCCTCCGCATCGGCATCGCTGACGGGGGTGAACAATCCGCCGAGCGGCGCGGAACCGAGGCCGAGCGAGGTGACATCGAGAGAGCCGAGCCGCGACCTTTTCATTCCCATTGCCTCGTCAGTCTTCCCCAACAGCAAAACCATCTCTCCCGCTTGCGAAAACCGCAAGCGGGAGAGGCACGCGAGGAGCGCGGGGCTGGGGACGCTCCTATTTCAGCATCTTCGCGACGTTGTCCTTGGTCACGAGATCGAGGCCGGTATAGATGATCTCCGGCACCTTCTGGCCCTTCTTGATCGCCAGCAGAGTGTCCATCGACTTCTCGCCCATCTCGAACGGGCGCTGGCCGGTCAGCGCGTTGGAATAGCCGTCGCGCAGCAGTTCGAGCTGCATCTTCAGCGTGTCGGCGACGACGAGGGTGAACTTGCCGGCATCGATGTCCTTCTTGTTCTTGTTGACGAAGGCCTTGTAGCCCTCAGGCGCGAACATCGGCCAGCCGCCGACCGGTACGATCGCGGCGAGGTCCGGCGTCGCGGTGCGCAGGTCAGCCATCTGCTGAACCGCAAGCGCGGAATCGTCGTTGCAGAAGGTCGGCGACCCAGCGACCTCGACCCATTTCGAACCCTTGAGCGCTTCCCGCACGCCGTCGACGCGCTCGGCGAGGTTCTTGGCGCCCGGACCGCCGGAGACCACGGCGTATTTGCCGCCCTCGGGCCGGAGCTGCAGCAGCTGCTTGCCCAGTGCGAGACCGAAGTCCTTGTTGTTGGTGCCGATATAGGCGATGCGCTTGGAGCCCGGCGCATCTGCGTCAAACGTGATGACGGGGATGCCGGCCGCGGCTGCCGCGTCGATCGACTTGGTCATCGCCGCAACGTCGGCGACCGAGATCGCAAGCCCATCCACCTTCTGCGTGATGAAGTCCTGGATGATCTGCGCTTGTGTCGCCGGCTCGTGCTCGATCGGCCCCTTGTAGATACATTCGACGTTGCCGAGCTCCTTGGCGCGCTTGAGGCAGCCATCGCGCGCCACGTCGAAGAACGGATTGTTCATCGCCTTGGGCACGACCGCGAACTTGTAGGTCTGGGCGAACGCCGGCGTTGCCATCATCGCGACGGCCATGCCAGCCAGAAGTAATTTCCTCATAGTTTCCCTCCACACTTGTGATGCCTATCCTTTGAAAGTTTCCGGGAGGCGGATAGACGTTAAATCGTTATTCTCCCGGAAAAGTCGTCTCAAGTCATGCGCGACCGGATGCGGTCGACCAGCACGGCGAGGATGATGATCACGCCCACCAGCGTCTGCTGCCAGTAGGAGTTGACCTGCGCGAGCACGAGGCCGTTGCGGATCACCTCGAGCAGCACGCAGCCGACGATGGCACCGAGCGGCCCGCCGACGCCGCCGGCCAGGTTGGCACCGCCGATGACGGCCGCGGCGATCACGTTCAGCTCGTACGAGGTCGCCATGTTCGCGGGCGCCGATCCGAGCCAGCCCGAGATGATGATGCCCTGCAGCCCCGCGGCGAGCGCGCAGACCGCATAGACCTGGATCTTGACGCGCACGACCGGGATGCCGGTCAGCTCGGCCGCCTTCTCATTGCCGCCGAGCGCGAAGACATGGCGGCCGAAGGAGCTGTGATGCAGCACGACCGCCATGATCGCGGCGAGGATCACCAGGTAGATGAAGGGCATCGGCACGCCGAATATGTCGCCCGAGGTGAGCGCATAGAAATAGTTGGCATCGGGGCCCCCAGGGAAACTGCCGCGGCCGTTCGAGACGACATAGGCGAGCCCACGCACGATCGAGAGCATGCCGAGCGTGGTTACGAACGGCGACAGTCCCAACACCGCGATGCAGAAGCCGTTGACGAACCCGACGAGCAGCGCGACCACGAGCCCGGCCAGAACCGAGAGCAGCAAGATCAGGCCCGGCACATTGGCAATTGCGGTCTTACCGTCGGCGGCCAAGTGGACGAACGGCGATCCGGGCGCCGACAGCTCCACCATCACCATGGAGGTGATCATGGCGGAAAAGCACATCATCGAGCCGACCGAGAGGTCGATGCCGCCGGTGATGATGACGAAGGTGATGCCAAGGGTGGCGATGGCGATGAAGGAAAAGTTCTTCGCCACGTTCTGCATGTTGCCTTGGGTAAAGAAATAGGGGCTCGCAAAATGCATCACGAGGAGCAGCACCGCGAGCGCGACCAGGACGTAACCGGTCTGGGAGGCGAACAGGCCGCGCTGCCACCATCTGACCTTGCCGATGTTGGTGAACGTGATCGGAGATTCCAATTGCATCGCCATTTACGCAGCCTCCTTCGCGCCGGTGATGAGGGCGGTCACCTCCTCGGGGCTGGTGTCCCGGATCGGCTTGTCGGCGCGCTTCTCGCCGCGACGCATGACGATGACGCGGTCGCACACCGCGAACACGTCGGGCATGCGGTGCGAGATCAGCATCACGGCAACGCCCTGCTCCTTCAGCCGGTGGATCAGGCCGAGCACCTGCTCGACCTGGCGGACCGAGATCGCGGCCGTGGGCTCGTCCATCATGACCAGCTTCGCGTTGGAGAGCCGCGTCCGCGCAATCGCAACCGCCTGGCGCTGGCCGCCCGACATCTGCTTGACGAGGTCGTCGGGGCGCGTCTCCGAACGCAGCTCCCCGAACAGCTCCAGCGCACGCGCCGCCATCGCCTTGTGGTCGAGCAACGCGAACGGCCCGATCCTGCGCTTCAGCTCGCGGCCGAGAAAGACGTTGGCCGCCGCCGTGAGATTGTCGGCGAGCGCAAGGTCCTGATAGACCACCTCGATTCCGACGCCGCGGGCATCAACGGGCCGGTTGAAATGAACCGCGCTGCCGGCGAAACGGATTTCGCCGTGGCTGGGGCGGAAATTGCCGGCGATGATCTTGACCAACGTCGACTTGCCCGCGCCGTTGTCGCCCATCAGGCCGACGACCTCGCCGGGGAGGACGTGCATGTCGACTTCATGCAGCGCGCGGATCGCGCCGAACTCCTTGCCGATGCCGGTCAACTCGAGGACCGGTGTCGCTTGTGCATTTGTCATCAGCGGCCTTCCTCAGATGTAGCGGTTGACGAGGGATTCCAGATATTCCTGCCGGCCCGAGCGCGGCTGTGGGTCAAAGCCCGGGCCGTGCGCGCGGTCGGCAAGTTCGGCGAGCGAGCGCTGGCCGCCGAGAATGGCGCGGCCCTCGGGCCCGGCCCATCCCTCGTAGCGCTTCGCGAGCGGCGCAGTGAGCACGCCGGCGTCGAGCATGTCCGCAGCGGCGAGCAACGCCCTCGCGCAGGCATCCATCGAGCCGACATGGGCATGGATCAGATCGTCGGGATCGATCGACTGGCGGCGAATCTTGGCGTCGAAATTCAGCCCGCCGGAGCTGAAGCCGCCGCGGTTCAGGAGCTCGTGGAACACCAGGGCAAGCTCGGGCACGTTCATCGCGAACTGATCGGTGTCCCAGCCGAGCAGATCGTCGCCGCGGTTGATGTCGAGCGAGCCGAACACACCCAGCGCCTCCGCCAGCGCGACCTCGTGATGGAAGGAGTGGCCGGCGAGGATGGCGTGGTTCTGCTCGATGTTGAGCTTGACGTCCTTCAGCAGGTCGTAACGCGCGAGGAAGCCGTAGCAGGTGGCGACGTCGAAATCGTATTGATGCTTGGTCGGCTCCTTCGGCTTCGGCTCGATCAGGATCGGTCCCTTGAAGCCGATCTTGTGCTTGTGCTCGACGACCAGCGAGACGAAGCGGCCGAGCTGGTCGAGCTCGCGCTTGAGATCGGTGTTGAGCAGCGTCTCGTAGCCCTCGCGCCCGCCCCACAGCACGTAATTCTGGCCGCCCAGACGGTGCGTCACCTCCAGGGCGGCGCGGACCTGGCCGGCGGCATAGGTGAATATCTCGGGGTCCGGATTGGTGGCAGCGCCCGCCATGTAGCGGCGATGCGTGAACAAATTGGCGGTACCCCAGAGCAGGCGCACTTTGCTCGAGGCCATCTTGGCCTCGAACAGATCGGCGATGGCATTGAGGTTGGCGACGGATTCCGCCAGTGAGTTCCCTTCCGGCGCCGCATCGACGTCGTGGAAGGTGAAGAAGGGCACGTCGAGCAGCCGGAACAGCTCGAAGGCGACGTCGGCCTTGGCGCGCGCCTGCGCCATCGCATCGGCGCCGTGGTGCCAGGGCCGCAGGAACGTCTCGCCGCCAAAGGGATCGCCGCCGGGCCAACACAACGAGTGCCAATAGCAGACCGCAAAGCGCAGATGGTCCTCCATCCTGCGGCCATGGACGAGGCGGTCCTTGTCGTACCAGCGGAAGGCGGGCGCGTTGCCCGCATCCTTGCCGGCGAAGGCGACAGGTACGCTCGTATCGAAGAATTTCGCTGACGCATTCACTTAGGCACACTCCTTCAACGCAGGATAAAGCTCGCGCCAGCGGCGATAGGCCTCGTCATAGGCCGCAGCCACGGATGCGCGAGGCGCAAAGCTCGCGAGCCGACGCGGACGGGTGCAAACCGCAGCCGCGTCTTCGCCGGTGGCGGCGAGCCGGCCGAGCCTGGCGGCGCCGAGCGCCGCACCGACCTCGCCCTCCTCGACGCGGTGGACGGGAATGCCGAGCACATCGGCGCAGATCTGCGCCCACAGCGGCGAGCGCGAGCCGCCGCCGACGAGATCGACCTCGGGAAGCGGCCCGCTGGCCGTGCTCAGCGCCGCCAGATTGTCGCGCGCGGCGAAGGCGACGCCTTCGAGCACGGCCTGAACGATCTGGGAGCGCCCGGTCGCACCGCGCAGGCCGACGAAGGCGCCGCTGGCGGCGGCATCGTTGTGCGGCGTGCGCTCGCCGTCGAGATAAGGCAGGAATTGGACCGGGCTCGGTCCATCGACACGCTCGCCGAGCGGTGCCAGCAGCGCTGCGGCCGGTGTCTCCATCACGCCCGCGAGCCAGGCCAGCGAAGCTGCAGCCGACAGCATCACGCCCATCTGATGCCAGCGGCCGGGCAGTGCGTGACAGAACGCATGGACCGCCGAGGCCGGCGCCGGTGCAAACCGATCCGTGACGCGGAACACCACACCTGAGGTTCCCAGAGACAGAAACGCATCGCCCGGCGCGATGGCGCCGAGCCCGATCGCGCTCGCGGCATTGTCGCCGGCGCCGCCGGCGACCACGACATTCTTCGCCATGCCCCAGCGTTGCGCGTAGACCGGCGCGAGCGTCGCGCTGACCTCGCTGCCCTCGACCAAGCGCGGCATGTGATGAAGGTCGAGCCCGGTGGCATGCAGCAGCAGGGCCGACCAGCGGCGCAGACCGACGTCGAGCCACAGCGTGCCGGCCGCGTCCGACATGTCCTCGATCATCTCGCCGGTCAGGCGATAGCGGACATAGGCCTTGGGCAGCAGCACCTTTGCGACGCGCGCGAAGATTTTCGGCTCGTGCCTGGCGACCCAGAGCAGCTTCGGCGCGGTGAAGCCGGGCATGGCCAGATTGCCGGCGATCGTGTGCAGCGATGGGCAGCGCCGCTCCAGCGCGACGCATTCGGCGTGCGAGCGGCCGTCGTTCCAGAGGATCGCGGGACGCAGCGGCCGTCCATCCTCGTCCAGCAACGTCGCACCATGCATCTGGCCCGAAAGCCCGATGCCGCGCACCCGCGCGACCTCACGCGGATGGCGGGCGGCAAGATCGTCGACCGCGCCGACCGCCGCATCGACCCAGCCGTCGGGATCCTGCTCGGACCACAGCGGCGCGGGATGCGACAGCGCAAGCTCGCGCGCCGCCGTCGCGAGAACCGCGCCGGCTTCGCTCACGAGCACCGCTTTCACACCTGATGTGCCGATGTCGATTCCGAGATACACGCCATCCTCCCTTTCGCCTGTTACGGTGCGCGAACTCAAAGTCGCCTTATCCGCAACGGGTCGTTTTGAATTCCACCTGCCGCTAAGGCAGATTCTCTCGCATCACGATGTCGATCCTGATCTTCTCCTGTTCGCGCAAGATCGGCTCGCCACGCGCGAGCGCGAGCAGCACGCGCACGGCGGCGCGCGCTTCGTGTCCGGGGTTCTGCGAGATCGCGGCATGCATCACGCCCTGCAGCAACAGCCGGCGTGTCAGCGCGGTGAGGTCGTGTCCGACGAACACCACCTGCTTGTCGCGACCGGCATCGCTCAATGCCTTCTCGTTCAACGCGTTGGCGACACCTTGCGTGCCGGCGCCGACATTATAAAGACCCACAATGTCGGCATGCCGGCTCAACAGCCGCGCTAACACCTGCTCCGAACGCGCGTCCTCGTCGCGTCCTTCGAGCACCGGCAGCACGCTGAGGCCGGGGAATTCCGACGCCATCACCTGATTGAAGCCAAAAATGCGCTCGGCATGGTCGCGCAGGCCCTGTGAGCCCGCGACGATCGCAACCTTGCCGGACTTTTGTCCGACCAGCCGCCCGACCAGCGCGCCGGCGGTGCGCCCGGCGGCAATATTGTCGATGCCGACATAATGGTGCCGGCGCGACGAGGGCACGTCCGAGACCAGCGTCACGACCTTGGCGCCGGCACCGACGAGATCGTCGATGGCGGCGCGGACGCCGGGATGGTCGAGCGCCACCACGGCGATGCCGTCGTAATCCTCCGAGAGCCCTTCCAGGGAAGCCGCGAGCACGGACGGATCGAATACGTCGGTTGCGATCGTCTCGACGCCAAGGCGACGGGACGACAGCCAGCCCGACATCTCGCCGAGATAGTCCTGGATCTGCTGCATGAACGGGTTCGGTCCCGAGGGCATCACGAAGGCGAAACGGCGGGCGCGGCCGCGGGCGAGCTCGGCGGCGGCCACATGTGGCTGGAACGAATTGCGCTCGATCGCCTCTTTGACGCGCCGGACCGTATCCGGCCGCACGCCCGGGCGATTGTGCAGGACGCGATCCACCGTCGCGAGGCTGACGCCGGCCTGGCGGGCGATGTCCTTTAGCGTCAGTGCGGTGGTGGTGAGCGTATCGGCCATGACTGAAGGCTAGCAGAGGTGTTTTGAGGTACGCAACTCATTTTGAGGGGCGACCGGCATTTTCCTTCGGCTGAGCCCAGGAACAGCCTCTTGCGTCCGCCGTTGCTGCCCCGTGCGTAACGATATCACCCATGATCCCGGCGAGGGATTGAGCCCGACGCTCGAGCGCAACATCCAGGCCCTGGTCGAGCGCCGTCGCCGCGAGCAGCGCGCGGCCAGGGGTCAGGAAAGGGTTGCCGATGCGATCACGGCGTTCACCGGCAGCATGGCGTTCGTCTATCTCCATGTCGCGGTGTTCGGCTTCTGGATCATCGCCAATCTGCATTGGCTGCCTGGAATCCCGGCCTGGGACGAGAGCTTCGTGGTGCTGGCGATGATTGCTTCGGTCGAGGCGATCTTCCTGTCGACATTCGTGCTGGTCTCGCAGAACCGCATGAGCGCAGCAGCGGACAAGCGCGCCGATCTCGATCTCCAGATCAGTCTTCTCGCCGAGCACGAATTGACCAAGGTGGCCCGCCTCCTCACGCAAATCGCCGAGCGGCTCGACGTCCAGCCCGACTCGCAGCGGGATCTGGAGGAGGCAAGCCGCGACATCGCCCCCGAGCGCGTGCTCGACAGGATCGAGGAGACGCGTTCCTGAGCTATCGGCTCGCCGACAGATCCAGCGTCAGGAACAGGCTGTTGGGATCCTCGACATAGCCTTGGAACGGGCCGCAGAGGACAAAGCCATGTGCCCGGTAGAGCGCGTGCGCCGGCTTGAAATAGTCCCACGAGCCGGTTTCGAGGCTGAGCCGCGCCATGCCGCGCGCGCGGGCTTCCGTGATGATGTGGCGGAGCATCTCAGCGCCAAAGCCGCGTCGCCGCATGGTCTGGAGCGTATGCATCGACTTCACCTCGCCATGCTCGGCCGACAGCGGCTTCAGCGCCCCGACGGCGACCAGCGTCTCGCCGTCCCAGCCGGTCCAGAACGCGATGTCGGGCGCGCGCAGCCCGGAGAGATCGAGCGCATGGGCGCTGCCCGGCGCGGTCTGCGCCCGCGCCGCCGTGACGTGATGATCGAGCAGCGCGATGACGCGCGGATCAAAGGTGTCGCCGGTGCGGATCTGCATCGTCAGGTTACCCAAGGGCTTTATATAGCATCAGCAACATCACGTTTTCGCGCAAGAGGCGCCGCGGGGCGTGGTGACGAAATAGCGCGCGTCCTGTCTGTCTCCTTTCGAAGATCGCCGCCCGCATCACGTCGAAATCCGGGCAGTCGCTGCCGAGCAGACGAGAATAGAATGCCAATATATTAGAATCCGGACGCGCGCGAATGCGCCCTCGGCGAAAAATCCGTCATCGCCCTCGGGATTCGACGGTCGCATTTGTCCAGCGACAGGCGCTTGCGAGCCTGGCGCGGACAGCATCGATGCCGGCGAGTTCGAAGATCGCACTGATGTTGCGCCCGGCACCGTCGGCTACGGCGATAGACGTTCTTCCGACGCGCAATGCGCGCACCAATTCGACCGGGTCCTCTGCCATGGAGGCGGTACGACCGTCAGATGCCAATCGCCACCGCATTGGCGGCGCCATTGCCTGTCCGGGAGAGATCGCGACCTCGACTTCTCCTCCGCGCAAAGCGCGCCAGAGGCCTTTGGCACCGAGGGTCAGCTCGGTCCGCAGGTTGCGGCAACGCAGCACGAGCACTTCCGGTGCGTTGGCTATCACCGGAGGAAGCGCATACAATTTAGCGACGAAAAGCGGCGAGAAGTCCCTTGGAGACGTGGTTTCGCTGATCAACCACCCCCCGGCGATTGAAGGTCCCGCAGGTGCGCCGTCCCGATTGGCCGGTGCCGGTGCCGGTTCGGCGGGAGGTGGCAACGGCGGCATGAGGGCGTGGGGTTTGGAAGGCGTATCGCCGGGTTGCCTGACCTCGTCTTTGTTGGCGAACAGGCTATCGAGGCACTGTTTCTCCGCGCTGTGTGCCTTCAACCTGCATCCGAGACGGATCGAGGTGTCGATGCCCGCCTGATCGCATGCGGCTTCCGCCATACGGGTTTCGGCAAAGCACTGGTCCAGACCTTTAAGCGTGCTTGAGGCGGACTGACCATGGGCTTCCGCGATCTCAAGGCTGGCAACCAGGACGGCGGCGAGCCGTCTCATGGACGTCCCGTCCGATTGGCCATCCGGGGATCCTGCCAGCTCTCGGCCGCCTTCAGGCGCTGCAGTCCGGGAACGCCCGCACCGGGATTGGCCTCCTTCCACTTCGGGTCGAAGCCGGGCTCGCGCAACTGGTCGAGCCTGCCAAACAACTCGCTGACGAAGGCCGTGACGCGGTCGTATCGCGGTGTGCCCGGATTCCAGTTATAGGCGACCAGAATCGTGGGCACCGCGATCGTCTCGATATCGCCCCCCGCATGAACCAGAGCGGGATAGTCGGCCGGTGTGAGCGAGGCGGGCACGTAATAGTCCGCCAGCTTCGGACCCCACGGCACAGCCAGGAACTTGAAGCCCTCGTCCCATTTGCGCTTCACGAACGCGTCTACCGGCTTGGACGTGACGAAAACCACGGCCGCCATTTCGCCCTTGCGCATCTGCTCCAGCGCGACCGGGTGAGGCACGAAGATCTTCTCCACCTCGATGCCCAGGCGGCTGAAGATGAGCGGGCCCGAATAGGCAGCAGCAGTGCCCTGCGTGTTAAAGTTCACCTTCTTGCCCGCGAGGTCGGCGAGCGAGTTGATCTCGGGGCGCGCAAACACGTGCAGCTCCGAGGGAAACAGGTTCATCACGTGCACGATGCGTTTTTCGATCTCGGGCACCTGCGCACGATACTCCTCGAGCGAATCGCTGTTGATGATCGCGATATCGATCCCCTTTAGGTAAAGCAGATCGTTGACGTTCTCAGTCGGTCCGCGCGTCACCACCGGAAGCACATGCACCTTGTTGCCTTCGTTGACGACGCGTGAGATCTCGGTGGCGAAGCGCAGCGGCGCGCCTTCAAGGAGACCGGCGGCTAATGCGACTGTGCCCGCATTGACGCGATCTCTCACCTCTTCCTCAGCACTCCGAGGTTGAACGAGCCGCACGGCGCGGCTGCCGCGCGGCGGCCCGGATGCGGGCGGCTCGGCTACCGACTTGCCAACCGTCCTGTTGGCATTCTGCGCCATAGCGGGTAGCGCGAACAATGACAGGACCAGCACGAACATCAGCTTGCGCGTCATCCCGGCCTCCTCTCGTTCGCTCCGGTCTAGGGCCGGACGTAGCTCCAGCCCTTCTCCTGCAGCTCCATCATGCGCACGACACCCGAAGCAACCATGGAAGCCTCCGGCAGCAGCTCGAGCGGCTTGCCCTCCTTCTTTTCCATCCCTTCCCGGGTGACGCCGCATGCGGCGAAGCGAACCTTGTTCGGGAAGGCGATGTCCGTCATGGCGTGAATGCGATCGGCGACGGGCGTCGTGTCCTTGCGCAGCATGTGCAATCCCGGACCGAACGCCACGATCTCGACGTCGGCCTCTTCGCCCTTCTTGCGGTAATAGTCGAGCACATTGGTGGCGTTGTTGAGCGCGAGATTCATCACGGCGGCGTCGTTCTGGTTGACCTGGATCACGAGCCGGTGCGGCGCCGGCTTCACCGGGTGCACGGCTGCTTGCTTCCTCGGGATCATGGCGTGGGCAGAACTCGCAGAGGCCGGCGGCTGTTGCACCGAGCTCATGGCGTATACCGAGCTGATTGCGAATGTGGCGAGCATCGCTGCGGCGATATGGATTCGTGCATCAGGCATGGACCATCTCCGTCTGCGATTTGCGCTCGACCCGGAGTGCAACTCGTTTGATCCGGACCAGGCCCTCAGTGAGGCCGCAGGTGTTGCGCACTGGACTTGCGTTGGCGTGACCCGGACCGCGAAACATGAACTCCCGGCCCGCCCTTCGACAGCCTGCAGTTCGTGCTAAGCGCAATGGATTAAGCGCAGCGAGCGTCAGCTCAACGTGCCGTTGCGCCCGGGCGGATCGTCAAGAGAGGACTTCAAGTCACGGCGATTGTGCTGCGGCCAGGGCTTTGGAGCGGGCGAAGGGAATCGAACCCTCGTATGCAGCTTGGGAAGCTGCCGTTCTACCATTGAACTACGCCCGCGGATGCGCAGCCTGCGCCCGCTCTGATTAGCCGAGACGGCGCATCTCGCCAAGCGCTTTGGCGCAGCCCGCCTGGCCCTTCTTAAGTTTCCAGTAAGATTTTGGGTGCGCCGGATTGTGGCGGTGTTATGATCGCCTGTCTGGGGAGACGTGCACTGAGTGGGGCGTGTGCATGGTGGGGCGTGGCTACACGATATTCGACACGACCATAGGGCGCTGCGGCATCATCTGGAGCAGCAGCGGTATCGTCGCCGTGCAATTGCCGGAGGCGCGGGAGATCGACACCCGCCGCCGGATTTTTCAGGTTCATCCCGAGGCGCGCGAGCAGCGGCCTTCCGCGAACGCCGAGTTCGCGATCGAGGGCATCGTGGGCTTGCTGCAAGGCAGCGATGCTGATTTCTCCGAGGTCAGCCTGGATGCGAGCGGAGTGCCCGGCTTCAACCGGCGGGTCTATGAAGCCGCCTGCGCCATCCCCCGCGGGGAGACGCGCACCTATCACGAGATCGCCAAGGCGCTGGGCGCCTCAGGTGCGGCGCATTCGGTGGCCCAGGCGATCGCGAAAAATCCCTACATGCTGATCGTGCCCTGCCACCGGGTGCTGGAGGCCGGCAATTACACCGACCGGCTCTCGCCCTATGGCGGCGTGATCTCCAAGCGGCGGCTGCTGTCGCTGGAGGGCGCCCATCCGATCGCCAGCAAGACGCTGTTCGACGTCCTGCTGCCCGTTGCCCCGCCGAGACCCTCCACCTAGATAGGTGGCATGGACGCAACCACGCTGCTGACGACGCCCTCGATGACGGTCTCCGAGTTTCGCTGCGACGCGGGACCGGACGACAGCCCATTTGCGGAGTGTCGCACCGGCCATTCCATCGCCTATGTCCGCGCGGGCAGCTTTGGCTGTCATTGCCGCGCCGGCTTCTTCGATCTGGTGGCGGGCTCGATGCTGGTCGGCGCGCCGGGCGAGGAATACACCTGCACGCATGAGCATGTCGCCGGCGACGTCTGCCTGTCCTTTTTCCTCAATGAGGAGCTGGTCGAGGCGCTCGGCGGCCGGCGCGACGTCTGGCAGGTCGGCGCGACGCCACCGCTGCCCGAGCTGATGGTGTTGGGCGAACTGGCCCAGACGGCGGCAGATGGCAACAGCGATCTCGGTCTCGACGAGGTCGGGCAGATCCTCGCCGGCCGTTTCGTCGATGTCGTCTCGGGCAAGGCGCGCAAGCCGACAACGCTGACCGCGCGCGACCGCCGCCGTGCCGTGGAAGCCGCGCTGTGGATCGACGCCAATTCGCACGCCGAGGTCGACCTCGAACAGGCAGCGCGTCATGCAGGCCTCAGCCCCTTCCACTTCCTGCGGCTGTTCTCCGCCGTGCTCGGCGTCACCCCGCATCAATATCTGGTGCGCTCGCGCCTGCGGCATGCGGCGCGGCTGCTTACCGACGACGACATCGCCATCACCGACATTGCCTATGACGTCGGATTCGGCGATCTCTCCAACTTCGTCCGCACCTTCCACCGTGCCGCCGGCGTATCGCCGACCAAGTTCCGTCAGGCCGCGAAGGGGGAACGCAAGATTCTCCAAGAGCAACTCGCCCTCAACTGACTAGGTTCGTCTCCGGCGCGCGCCGATTGCGGCGCGCTTTGGAAATGGAGACGACCATGTACGACCATATCGGACTGCGTGTTGCCGACCTCGACGCCGCCACGCGCTTCTACACCGCGGTGTTGGCGCCGCTCGGTTATGTCCTGTGCTCGAGCGGCGACGGTTATGCCGGCTTCGGGCCGAAGGGCGAGCCGGCGCTGTGGCTGCACCTGAACAAGGGGCGCAAGGCCGATGGCGTGCATATCGCGTTTCGCGCAGGCGATCATGACGCGGTCAAGGCATTCCACAGCGAGGGCTTGAAGAGCGGCGGCCGCGACAATGGCGGCGCCGGCCCGCGCAAGGACTACAGCCCGACTTACTACGCGGCGTTCTTGATCGACCCTGACGGCAACAATGTCGAGGCGGTTTGTGTGTGAGCCTTAACCACTAGCCCTGTCATTGCGAGGAGCCCTTGCGACGAAGCAATCCAGGGTGCGTCTGCGGAAACATCACTGGATTGCTTCGCTGCGCTCGCAATGACGGCGTTTGGGGCGACCACCTCTCGAAATCAAGGACAGCTTCATGGCCTCCATCCACAACGACATCCACCTCTCCGCTTCCGCGCAAGACGTCTGGGATGCGGTACGCGATTTCGGCGCGCTGCATCGGCGGCTGGCGCCGGGGTTCGTCATGGCCTGCACGCTCGACGGCGACGCGCGCGTCGTCACCTTCGCCAATGGCTCGGTGGCGCGCGAGGTGCTGGTCGATTGCGACGATGCGCGGCAGCGGCTGGTCTACGCGATCAACAACGAGCGGCTGAAGCATTACAGCGCCTCGGTGCAGGTGATCGCCGAGGGCGAGGCGAGATGCCGCCTGGTTTGGATCATCGACATGCTGCCGAACGAGCTCGCGCCCTATGTGCAGGGACAGACCAAGGACGCCGTCGCCGCCATACACCGAGCATTCCCAGCCGCGGCTGCGTGATCTTTCTCACAGAGCCCAGCCCTCGTCCGCAATAACCATGGCGGCGTGCGTCCGGTTGGCTCCGCTCTCCCGGCGGCGCCACGCACGCGAGGAGCAGGCCATGAGAGGTGCGGACAAGGTGATCTGCCAGGCGGCCGCCGTGCTGCTGATGTTTTCGATTTCGAGCGCGCCGGCAAAGGCGCAGTTCCTCGGCGGCGGCGGTGCCGGCGGCGAGGACATGATGACCCAGATGGCGCCGATGCTGGAGATGATGAAGGCCAAGATGGGCAAGCGCCGCTTCGGCATGATGATGCAGACCATGGGCCCGATGATGAGCCGCATGATGGAGAATGGCGGTGGTGGTCTTGGTGGCATGATGGGCGCCGGCGGAATTGGCGGCCTCGGCGGCGGCAATCTCGGCGGCGGTTTCGGGGCACCCAATTACGGCGGCTACGCACCGATGGGCGCAGGCGGATACATGCCGACCGGAATGGGCGGCATGGGCGGCGGCGATATCATGGGCATGATCGGCGGCGCCGGTGGCGGCGACATGATGGCGATGATTCCGCAACTGATGCGCCTCGCCAATGTCGGCGGCGGTGGCGGCCATCGCCGCCACAGGCACCGCTAGTCCACGGCGGTCGACAGCGCCGGCCTGATCGCAGATTTGGTTTGGCGCGGTCCCCAGCGTGTCAGCACCACGCTGGAGCACGAGAGCAGGCCGAGCACGACCATCGAGCTCGCCGCCAGCCAGAAGAAGTTTTGCGCGGTGGCATCATGCGTCGACAGCCACCAGCCGACCGCCGCGATGTAGATCAGCCGCGCGGTCTGCGCCAGCACCGGGCCGATCACCTTCGCAGCACCCTGCGACGAGAAATACATCGTCGAGGCGAGGCCGATGAAGGCGTAGAACGGCGCCACCGTCGACAAATATTGATGGCTGGTGGCGCGCACGGTCGCGCTGTCGGTGAAGATGTTGACCCAGAGATCGGGGAAGGCCGCGACCAGGCACGCCGGCGCGCCGACGGCGACGAAGGCGCTCGCGCCTGCGATCCAGGCAATGCGCCGGGCGCGGGCGATGCGGCCGGCGCCGCCCCCCAGCCCCAACAACCGCCCCGCGGCGCGGCCGCACGAGAACGCGCGCGAGGGCAGCACGAATACCAGCCGCGCCCCCCAGCCCGCGCGGGCCGGGGGGGGGGGGGGAGGGGGGGGGGGGGGGGGGGGGGGAGGGTGGGGGGGGGGGGGGGGAGGCTGAGG
>NZ_JBVVPL010000026.1:38811-88926 GCF_055807615.1 Bradyrhizobium sp. MV1.5
CCCCCCCACCCCCCCCCCCCCCCCCCCCCCCCCCCCCCCCCCCCCCCCCCCCCCCCCCCCCCCCCCCCCCCGCGGCGGGGCGCGGGGGGCGGGGGGCGGCCCCCCCCCCCCCCCCCCCCCTCCTCCGGGGCGGGGGGGGGGGGGGGGCGCCCGCCCCCCCCCCGACCGCCATGCCGATCATCGGCACCGAGGCGATGCCGAACGAGAACGCGATCGAGGTCAGCAGGAATTCCAGCCGCGCACCGATGCCGTAGCCGGCCAGGATCGCCGTACCGAATTTCGCAAGCATGTGGGTGAAGATCGAGATCGTCAGCACCGATTGCAGCGGCGAGAAGCAGGCGATGGCGCCCACTTTGAGGATGTCGAAAAACATCGCCCATTGGATGCGAAGTCCGCGCAGCTTCGGCGTCACGCGGGCGCGGCCGGAGAACAGGTACCAGCCCATCACGCCGATATTCATGCAATAGGCAATCAGCGCGCCGGCGGCGACGCCGCGCATGCCGAATTGCGGCACCGGACCGAGCCCGAGGCCGAGCGTGCCGCCGAGCACGATCTGCCAGGCCGCAGAATTGAGGATCAACAGCGACGGCAGCTTCATGTTGCCGGTGCCGCGCAGGACGCCCGCCATCGTGTTGAGCAGCCAGGGCAGCACCGCGCCGCCGAAAAACACCTGGGTGTAGGCGATAGCATGCGTCAGCACATCGCCGCGGCCGCCGAGCATTTCCAGAACGCGCGGCCCGAAGATCAGCATGCCCAGCATGAAGACGAGGCCGAAGCTGATGCCGATCAGCAGCGCGTGCGCGGCAAGCGTCCCGGCACGCTCGCGATCGCCGGCCCCGAGCGCGCGCGCGATGGCGGAGGCCACCGCGCCGCCCATCGCACCGCCAGACATGGTCATGGTCAGGATCACTGTCGGAAACACCAGCGCCATCGCGGCCAGCGCTTCCACGCCGAGCCGCCCGATATAGGAGGTCTCCGCAATCACCGTGCAAGTGCCGGCGGAGAGCGCGACCACGTTGGGCCAGGCAAGTCCGAGCAGCGTGCGCAGGATCGGCCCGTCCATCAGCGCGCTCCTCACGGGGCGCGGAGGCGGCGGCAGCGGACGCTCCTGTTCATCGACCGGAATCTCGGCGATGTCTGACATGTCCTCTCCGGGAGAAAGCGCCATTTGCGGCGCGGCAATGCGTAGGTGTGCCAATGAATTGGTTCGCGCGCAGGGCGCAACGAGAGGCTTGTTAGCACGACACGCAGCGATTCCTCCTGCGCCAGGTGCAGGCGTGCCCTGCGGCAGCGCATTTCAGCCCGTGGAATTGCGACTCTCAGTCTCCGTGGGGCCATCCTTCGAGACGCCCGCTTCGCGGGCCCCTCAGGATGAGGTCTTGTTTCGCGGTGACATGTCGGACCCTCATGGTGAGGAGCCCGCGAAGCGGCCGTCTCGAACCACGAGGCCAACGCCCGCACGGCATTACCCAATCGTCCAGACCAATGGCGGACGGCCGGGCGGTGTCGGGGACAGGTGCACGCCGATGTGCCGCCCGCATCCGGCCGCAAGCCCTTCGAACAACCCCGCCAGTACTTTGGCGCAAGCAGGGTGGTTATCGGCGACGCCGTCCATCAACTTCCAGCTCTGCTGACGGATTTCGAACGTGCCTTCGGATTGCGTCGTCTCAGCCACATCGTCCTGCGCGACAAACAGCGCGTCGAGGAACGTCGCGAACTCGCCCGCACCGCCGCGGCCCATCGACAGCGCCGCAGCGACCTCATCGAAATATTGCATCCCGATCAGCTTGCCGGTGAGGTGCAGGAGATAGCCCGCATCCTCCGGACCGAACAGCTGCACCATCACGGGCGCGGCGGTGCGCACATATTCCATCGCATAATTGCGATAGGCTTTTTCCAGTCGCGGTCTTGGCCAGCTTGCGACCGGCAAGGCCGGAGCCGCGGCGGCATCGAACAGCGGCGCTTCGAGATGCCTCGCGAACACGAGGCGCTGGTCGAGCTCGAGCGGTTGGTCATATTGGTGATAGTAGCCTTCGAGCCCGTCCTGGCCGTCGACGCTCTGCTTGGTGCAGACGAACCCCAATCTGGTATCGCCGAGCGCCACACCATTGTTGGCGTGCCAGCCGCGCAGCATCGCGCGCGAGACTTCGCCCGGCACGCCGCAGATGGCAGTGCCTTTCCAGATCCAGCGCGGCGGCGGATAGCGGATCCAGGCTTTGCGGTCGCTCTCATACATGTATTCGACGTGCACGCCGCCGATCCAGTTCGAGAGGTAGTGATATTGCGCGGCGGCGACTGCCGGCGGCAGATGGCTCAGCCCGAGCTTCTCCAGCCCCGGCAGAAAGCGCTCCTGCTGCTGGCGGCGGAACACGCGAAAGACGAACTCCGCAGCATCCGCCGTGCCACGACGCGTGACCACGGTGAGGATCAGGCCGGTGAAATAGGCGTGATAGAGATCGGCAACGGCGCGCCAGCGTTTCCATTGAGCTTCCTGCGCGACGTCTGATGCGGCGGTCATGTTCGCTCCCGATCGTTGTTTTGATGGAGTGTGTCACTGCATCCGGCGACGGACAAGCCGAGCCGCACGCGGGGCGCCCTGCACGCCGGCGCGCCAATTCCGCATCACGAAGTTTGCGCAGGCTTAGTTTTGCGCAGCTTTGGCGGCACGCTCGCGCTCGATGCGCTCGGTGACGTCGCGTGCCATCGCCACCGATCCCTGCACCACGCCAGCGGCGTCCCGCACCAGCGCAAAGGTCATCTCGATGTAGAGCTTGCGTCCGCCCTTGTGCAGCGCGCGGGTCAGTGTCGGTTTGCCGGCAAGCTTCATCGCGCCGCTGGCAAGCGCGGCCTCAAAGCCCTTCCAGTGCGCGGCGCGCAGATGTTCGGGAATGATCAGGTCGAGATTCTGGCCCAGCGCTTCGTCCGCGGAGAAGCCGAACAGCGCGGACGATGCGCGATTCCAGCGCATGATGGTGCCGGAGCGATCCGAATAGATCAGCGCATCCGCGACGTCGTCGAGGATTTTTGCGTCGAGTTCGGATGAATTGGTCATGTCAGCACCTTGTAGCCCGGATGGAGCGCAGCGTAATCCGGGATCGTGCCACAAGTGAGACTTTCCCGGATGACGCTTGCGCTCCATCCGGGCGAGGGGTGATCGCTACACCCGGAAATGCTTGCTCAGCTTCAGCCCCTGCGCCTGATAGTTCGAGCCGATGCGCTGACCGTACATGGCGTCGGGGCGCGCCAGCATCTTTTCATAGACGAGGCGGCCGACGATCTGGCCGTGCTCGAGGATGAACGGCACCTCGCGCGAGCGCACTTCGAGCACGGCGCGCGAGCCCAGCCCGCCGGCGCCGGCATAGCCGAAGCCGGGATCGAAGAATCCGGCATAATGCACGCGGAACTCGCCGACCAGCGGATCGAACGGCACCATCTCCGCGGCGTAATCGGGCGGCACCTGCACCGCCTCTTTCGACGCGAGGATATAGAACTCGCCTGGATCGAGGATCAGGCTGCCGTCGGGGCGGGCCGAGATCGGCTCCCAGAACTCCTCGACGGAATAGCCTGCGCGGCGATCGACGTCGATGACGCCGGTGTGGCGCTTGGCGCGGTAGCCGACGAAGCCCCCGCTCTTCTCGCCGGAAAGATCAACAGAGACGGCGACGCCGCCGGTGAGATCGGCATCGTCGATATCGACGAGACGCTCGGTCGCATGCAGCGCCTCGAGGTCGTCGATGTTGAGGATGGCATCGCCGGTGCGGAAGCGCACCTGGCTCAAGCGCGAGCCCTCGCTGACCAGCACCGGGAACGTCTTCGGGCTGATCTCGGCATAGAGCGGGCCGTGATAGCCGGCACCGATCATGTCGAAGCGGCGGGTGCCGTCGGCGATCACGCGGGTGAAGACGTCAAGCCGGCCGGTCGAGCTCTTCGGGTTGGCGGCCGCGACGATCTCCGGCGGCAGCGCGAGGCTTTCGAGCAACGGCACGATGTAGACGCAGTTGGTCTCCAGCACCGCGCCGTCGGCGAGGCTGAACTCGTGCAGCTTCAACTCGTCGATGCGCTCGGCCACGGTGGCGCCGGGACCGGGCAGGAAGCTGGCGCGCACGCGATAGGCGATGTCGCCGAGACGCAAATCGAGGCTCGCCGGCTGGATCTGGCTTTCGACGAAGTCGTAAGCGGGCAGGATGAGACCGCCCTCCGCCATCGCCGCGATCATGCGGTCGGGCAGGATACCATTGGCGTCGGCGGCAACCGTGAACGTCAACCGGGGGTCCTCAGCAGGGATCAAACACATCCCGACATGCGGGAAATATGAGCGTTTTACGGCTATCCGATGGACGTCTTGACGGAAAGGGCATTGCGGAATATGAGCATGACTTATCCCGTGGTGATTTGAGCCGGCCGGCTTGCAGCCACGTTAAATAAGTCGCTAAACAGGCCGGGGACCTCTGTGATCCCGGCCCGTGGAGATGTTCCAGGCCGGTTTTTTTGTGACCATTTTCGGTGGTCACTTCAGGAGGTCCTATGTCGAAGTCCCCGGCGCCAACCGCCCACTACCGTCCCGAAACCCGCCTGGTCCATTCCGGCACTTTGCGCTCGCAATATGGCGAGACCTCGGAGTCGCTGTTCCTGACCCAGGGCTACGTCTACAACAGCGCCGAGGAGTGCGAGGCGCGGTTCAAGGGCGAGGACCCCGGCTTCATCTATTCACGCTACTCCAATCCGACCATCTCGATGTTCGAGCGGCGCATGATCGAGCTCGAAGGCGCCGAAGCGGCCCGTTCGGCGGCGACCGGCATGGCCGCGGTGACGACCGCGATCCTGGCGCCGCTCAAGGCCGGCGATCACGTCGTGGCTTCGCGCGCGCTGTTCGGCTCGTGTCTCTACGTCGTGCAGGATTTGCTGCCGCGCTACGGCATCGAGACCACGCTGGTCGACGGCCTCGATCTCGACCAATGGCAGCGCGCCATGAAGCCGAACACCAAGACGTTTTTCCTGGAGAGCCCGACCAATCCGACGCTCGACGTGCTCGACATTCCCGGCATTGCCGAGATCGCGCACAGCGGCGGCGCGCGGCTCGTCGTCGACAACGTGTTCGCCACTCCGATCTGGCAGAGCCCGCTCGCGCTCGGCGCCGACGTCGTGGTCTATTCCGCGACCAAGCACATCGACGGCCAGGGCCGCTGTCTCGGCGGCATCATCCTGTCCTCGGAAGCGTTCATCGCCGAGCACATCCACAATTTCATGCGCCAGACCGGCCCGTCGATCTCGCCGTTCAACGCCTGGGTCCTGCTCAAGGGCCTGGAGACGCTCGCCGTGCGCGTGCGCGCGCAGACCGAGACGGCGGCGCGCATCGCGGACGTGCTGGCGAGCCATCCGAAGATCTCACGGCTGGTGTTTCCCGGCCGCGCCGATCATCCGCAAGCTGCATTGGTGAAGAAACAGATGCGCGGTGGCTCGACGCTGGTCGGCCTCGAGGTCAAGGGCGGCAAGCAGGCGGCGTTCCGCGTGCTCAACGAGCTCAAGCTTGCCAAGATCTCGAACAATCTCGGCGACGCCAAGAGCCTCGTCACGCATCCGGCAACGACGACGCATCAGCGCCTCAAGCCGGAAGACCGCGCCGCGCTCGGCATCAGCGAAGGCTTTATCCGCTTCTCGGCGGGGCTCGAGCACGCGGACGATCTGATCGAGGATCTGACCGCGGCGCTGGAGAAGGCGTGAATTATTGTCGTCCCGGCGAAGGCCGGGACCCATAACCACAGGAAGCAGTTTGGCGAAGACCCAGAGTTAAGGGGGGGGAGCGGTACGAACACCGCGCACCATTGATGGATCACGCGGTATGGGTCCCGGCCTTCGCCGGGACGACAAGTCACATCGGCCGGTAGGTCCGCACGTCCGCGGGCACGTTGACGCCGAGCTTGATCTGGCCGACGGAGCGGATGATGTCGTCGCCGAGGAGCTGGGCGAAGCAGGCGTAGCCCCAATCGTTCATGTGCAGGCCGTCGGCGATCACGAAACTCTCGACCGGAAGCGATTGCTTTTCGTGCCAGTCGCGCATCACCTCGAAGCGCGGAAAGATGCCGACGTGACGGAGCTCGGCGACCTTGCCGAGCAGCTTCACCATCTTGCCGGCGCTGTCCGCGCGCTGGTTGACGGCGGGCGAATATTGCGGATCGACCAGCACGACGTCGGCATCGCCGGCGGCCTGGATGCGGCTGATGCCGTCCTCGACCAGTTTGGCGGTATCGCCGGGATCGAGATTGCGCAGCACCGCATTGGTGCCGACCTGCCAGATCACCAGATCCGGATGCACGTCGATCACCTCTTTCTGGAGACGCTTCATCATCTCGGGCGCGTCCTCGCCGCCGACGCCGGCATTGACGACGGTGATGTCGGCGGTCGGATAGTGCCGGCGCAGCTGCGCGGCAAGGCGATTGGGATAGTTGAACTCCGGCGAGCTCGCGCCGAATCCCGCGGTCGAGGACGAGCCGAACGCGACGATGACGACGGGCTGGCCGGCGACGAGCTTGCCCGCGACGTGCGGCAGCGAGCCCATCGCCTTCGCGCCGCCCTTCGGCGACAGGCAGGGCACGCGGCTGAAGACGTCGCCGGCGGATTTCGCGACCTGCTTCACCTTGTCGATGGCGCGCGCCGTGATGCCGCGCTGGTCGGGGGACGTCGCTGCGACTGTGGTCTGGGACGGTGAAGCGGGAGCCGGATCAGCCGACTGCTCCGGGGCCGGCGTTGCCTGTGCGGCCTGCGTCTGCGCGTGCGACTGCGAGGCCGGACTCAGCACCAGCAGCAGCGCTGCTGCGGGCACAGCCAGCCATGCCGTCAGGCAAAAAGGGCGGAGAGAACTCATTAACGCTAGACCTCAATTTTGCTGCTGGGCCGGCTCCAGATGCGCAGCGTCGATCACGAACTGTGCCAACGCCCGGCCGAGGCAATCATGGACCTGTTTCGCCAGCTCAGGCCCGCGCGACGGGCTGAACAGGTCGAACTGCCCCTGATCATTCCACTGCCGCATGATCGCGAACCGATCGAACAGCGGAATATCGTGCTCCTGCGCCACCACCCGCATATTGTCGAGGTATGGCGGCACCGAGATCATGGTTTCGGTACGCGGACTGTACTGCAAGTTCATCAAGACGACGTCAGCCCCTGCCTTTTGCAACGCAACAACCCCTTCGGTCACCGCGCCACGAAAATCATCGGGATCGATGGCTCGGATAGCATCGACGGTCCCGGTCTGCCAGATGACCAAAGTAGGCGTTTTTGCTTCCATCAGCTTAACGAAGCTGGCGGCCGCCTCCTCGGCCGTCTTCTTGCTCTGTATTTCTACGGAGACGTGCACCGTCTCGGACGGCGGCAGCTTGTCCTTCAGGATGGTCTGCATCCGCGCCGGATAAGAGGCGTCCTCGGAAGCCGGGATCGTGGTCGAGCGACTGCCGATGACCAGGATTTCGAGCGGCTTGCCGGCCTTGATGGCATCGGCGACCTTGGGAAGCTGGCTTTCGCTGGTGAGCAGATAGGAGGGCACTTCACAGGCTGCGGGCACGGCTGAAGCAGCCGGCGCAGCATCATCCGCGCGCGCCGGAGGCGCGGCGAGACCACCGCACAGCAGGATCAGGCTCAGGAAAACCTTCGCCTTCATCAGCCCCCTCCCGCCATATCGGCGCTGCCGACGGCGCTTTTGGTTTTCGAACCGCTCTTGTCAGCCACCCGCTTGTACCACGAAATCAGCCAGGCCATGGCCCACATGATCAGGATTCCGGAGAGGCTAATTAGCGCATGCATGACCGGGCCGCCCGAGACTTCGGCCAGGATGAAATGTCCGGCAAAGGCGAGGAAGACGCCGAGACAGAATATCTCCAGGGAATGCGATCCGCACAGGATCAGCGGCCGCAGCCAGGGCGATTTCAGGCCGGGCCAGTCCCGCGGCAGGACGCGCACGGTGAGCGCGGCCAGCGCCAGGAAATGCGTGAAGCGCAGCACGTCCAGGTCGGCCTTGTCGATCGGATACATCCACTGCTCGAGCCGCTTCGGCATGAAGTGGGAGAGCTGCGGCACATACCAGGTCAGCGTCACGTAGAATGCCGCGACCAGATAGGCGATCGCGATCCACATCGTCACCCGCGAAGCCAGGATGCGCGACATCCGTCGCGCACCTCCGAGCGCGCACCATGCCCCGAACACGAACAGCAATTGCCAGGCGAAGGGATTGAAGGCCCAGAAGCCGTTCGGATAGGCCGACAGGTAGAGATCGTATTCCCAGGTCACCGCGTAGAGCGCGACCGAGAGGCCGAGCGTCACGTCGGGGCGCCATTTCATCAGCCACAGGATCAAGGGCAGCGCCAGCATCAGCACGATGTAGAGCGGCAGCACGTCCATGTTGACGGGACGGAAGCGCAGCAGCAGCGCCTGCACGATCGTGACGTCGGGCTGCTTGAGGAAATCCATGATGCCCATCTCTTCGGTGTAGAGCGGGTTCTCGAACCTGGTCGCGACGTAGGAGATTTCGGCAAGGAAGATCGTGAACAGGAAGACGTGGGCGACGTAGATCTGCCAGACGCGCCGCAGGATGCGCGCGGTGGCGACGACGATGCCGGACTCCAGCATCGCCCGACCGTAGACGAAGGCGGCGGTATAGCCGGAGATGAAGATGAAGATCTCGGTGGCGTCGCTGAAGCCGTAATTGCGGATCGTGAACCAGGTCAGAAGGCTCGGCGGCAAATGGTCGATGAAGATCAGCCACAGCGCCAGGCCGCGGAACAGGTCCAGCCGGAGCTCGCGCTCGCCGATGGCGGGCAGCGAAATCGCCGGCGCGGCCGCGCGCCGCTTCGCCCCCGCGGACTTGACCTCCACAGGTTTAGCGGTTCCGGCGATCGTCGATCCCGTCACTTGGTCGGCAATGGTCATCGGGGGCCTAAAAACCCTTCCGCAAATCGCGACGTGGCAAGGAGTGTACCGGTCCGGCCGTCATCTCGCAAAGCGACCGGATCACATGCAAGTACACTTTGACGTACCCTTGGACGTGTACTTCCCTGCGAATTCGGGCGGGACGATGTCGCCAGGACCGCCTCCAGCGTTTGGTTCCAGAGCGGTTTTCGGTATGATGGCAATCATGTACCGCGCCGTGACCCGCCAGATCGAAGTGACCGTCGAGCCGAACTTTGTTCCGGAGCAGTCGTCGGCCGACCGCTCCCGTTATTTCTGGGCCTACACCGTCGTCATCACCAATTCCGGCGACGAGACCGTGCAGCTCAAGACGCGGCACTGGATCATCACCGATGCCACCGGCCGGCAGCAGGAGGTGAAGGGCGAGGGCGTCGTCGGCGAGCAGCCGACGCTCGCCCCCGGCGAACGCTTCGAATACACCTCCGGCGTGCCGCTCACGACCGCCTCGGGCTTCATGACCGGCCGCTACCAGATGGTCAGCGCAACCGGCGAACGCTTCGAGATCGACGTGCCGACGTTCTCGCTGGACAGCCCGGACAACAAGCGGGTGTTGAATTGAGGGTGGCGGCGACGCGACCTTTTGGGGCAGGGCTTCCCCGATAGCGTCCCGACTCTCGTGTCCCGGACAAGCTGCAACGCGCAAGCGTTGCTGCGCGGAGCCGGGACCCAGGGGCGACACGGCCCAATGCGGATAGATGGGCCCCGGCTCTGCAGCGCACCGTCGAAGGGACGCTGCGCCGCGTCCGGGGCACGAGAGCGGATCGTCTTCGCGTTCATCTTCGACTTGCAGACACGCCTTTTCGTTCTCGCGGCCGATTTCGCCCGAGCCTTGCTTCGTCGCACCACCCTCAAATCCAAGAGGGCGCAGGGAAGGCCGGGTGCCGGCTGGCACCCACGGTCTGCTGCGCGAAAGGTGTAGCGCAAGAAGACCGCACAGCAGCATACAGGTGTAGCCAATCACTCGGCCTTCCCTGCGCAGTGGTTGGACGGCTTATGCCGTGCTCTCCCGGGAGCCGAGTTCCTTTTGGCCTCCCTCGCCCTCGCGAAATTCACCGGCATCGCGCCGGTTGGCGCAAGTGCCGCATTCGCCGGGGCTTGACCGTAGCAACGACGGCCAGGACCACACGGTTTTGCCGTACGCACGGCCCGCCATTTCGCCGCAGTTTTCCCAGCCCTGTCGACGGAGCCGGAAACTTACAGACGAGACGAAGCCTGACAGCGCCGCTCGTCGGAACGAAGCCTTGGGCTCACGGAGAGCAATCCGCCCTGCCCACGCCTTTCGCACCCGAACGCTGCCGCGTCCACCGCAAGCCCGGCTCGCGAACATGACGACCACAAGATCGCCCCTCAAGGATGAGCCGGGATGAGCGACATATACGCGATTTCCGAATTTCGGTAAAGTGGAATATTTTTGTGCGTATGGATTGACAGAGGGGCGACACAGAGGAGGTCCCGTAGCCCGGATGGAGCGCAAGCGTAGTCCGGGAAGGTGCCGAATGCCGGGCGAGCGGCCCCGGATTGCGCTGCGCTCCATCCGGGCTACGGGCTAACGTCTCACGCGTCCTCGACGCCCGCCTCATCCGGTGTGAACTCGTACACCGAGCTGCAGAACTCGCAGGTCACGACGACCTTGTCGTCCTTGACCATGGCGGCCCGGTCGTCGGACGAAAAGCTCTTCAGCATCGATGCCACCGCGTCGCGCGAGCAGGAGCATTGCGCCTTCAAGGGCAGCGGATTGAACACGCGCACGCCGCGCTCGTGGAACAGGCGGTAGAGCAGCCGCTCGCCGGACAGCTCCGGATCGATCAGCTCGACGTCTTCGACGGTCTCGATCAGCGAGCGCGCCTCGACCCAGGCATCGTCTTCAGCGACGGCATGCACTTCGACGCCCTCGGGCGCATCGCCGGGATGCAGATCGGCCTGCCGCGCGCGCTCGGGCGCCTTCGGCAGGAACTGCATCAGCATGCCGCCGGCACGCCAGCGATGCTTGCCGCCGTCATTCGAACGCCATTCCTCGCCGACGGCGAGGCGCACGCGGGTCGGGATCTGCTCGGAGCGCAGGAAATATTCGTGAGCGGCGTCTTCGAGGCTGCCGCCGTCGAGCGCGACCAGGCCCTGGTAGCGGCTCATGTCGGGGCCCTGGTCGATGGTCATGGCGAGATGACCGTGGCCCAGCAGCGCGCCGGAAGTCTTGCCGGAATCCTGGACTTCGCCGAGGCGCGCGGCGTCGTAGCGCGCATAGGCGCGCAGGCGATCCGGCGCCTGGTAGTCCACGACCAGGAACGACACCGGACCGTCGGTCTGCGCCTGGAGGATGAAGCGGCCCTCGAATTTCAGCGAGGAGCCGAGCAGCGTAGTCAGCACGATGGCCTCGCCGAGCAGCTTGCCGACCGGCGCGGGATAATCGTGCTTGGTCAGGATCTCGTCGAGCGCCGAACCAAGCCGCACCAGCCGACCGCGCACGTCGAGCGCGTCGACCTCGTAGGGCAGCACGGCGTCATCGATCGGAACCGCGGATGGCGCGCGAACCGGGCCTTCGGGCCCGGTTTTCATGTCAGGGGATTGGGAAACCATGGCGCTTATCTGGGGTCGGAAGGCGGAATTGGAAGGGGGGTTGGGGAACTGTACGAAGCAACCTCAACCTCGGTGTCGTCCCGGACAAGCGCTAGCCGCAGATCCGGGACCCATAACCACAGGATTACGCTACTGCGCGAGATGACAACTCCGAATCCTCGCCAAACGACTTCCTGTGGTTATGGGTCCCGGATCGGCGCTCCGTTCTGGACAACGCTACGCGTTGCCAGAAGCTGCGCTTGTCCGGGACGACGATCATATGTGAGGTGGCCGCCGGGATTCCAGCGAGATCACTTCACCTCGTCGAAGCACCAGGCCAGAATGCCCTTCTGCGCGTGCAGGCGGTTTTCGGCCTCGTCGAACACGACGGATTGCGGACCGTCGATCACCTCGTCGGTGACCTCCTCGCCGCGATGGGCGGGCAGGCAGTGCATGAACAGCGCATCGGGCTTGGCCAGCGACATCAGCTGGGCATTGACCTGATAGGGCTTGAGCACGTTATGGCGGTGCTCGCCTTCCTTGTCGCCCATCGACACCCAGGTGTCGGTCACGACACAATCGGCGCCGCGCACGGCGGCTTCGGCATCCGTGCCGAGCATGATCGGCGCGCCGGTCGCCTTGATGAAGTCGCGCATCGCTTTTTTCGGCGCGAGCTCCGGAGGCGTCGCGACATTGAGCTGGAACTTGAAGCGCTCGGCGGCGTGCGCCCAGGAGGCGAGCACGTTATTGTCGTCGCCGGTCCAGGCCACGGTCTTGCCCTCGATCGGGCCGCGATGTTCCTCGTAGGTCATGAGGTCCGCCATCACCTGGCAGGGATGCGAGCGCCGCGTCAGGCCGTTGATGACGGGGACGGTAGCGTTCGCAGCGAGCTCCAGCAGCGCATCGTGATTGAGGATGCGGATCATGATGGCATCGACGTAGCGCGACAGCACGCGCGCGGTGTCGGCGATGGTCTCGCCGCGACCGAGCTGCATCTCGGCGCCGGTGAGCATGATGGGCTCGCCGCCGAGCTGGCGCATGGCGACATCGAAAGACACCCGCGTCCGCGTCGAGGGGCGCTCGAAGATCATCGCCAGGGTCTTGCCTTCGAGCGGCCTGACCGGCTGATGCGCCTTCTGCTTCGCCTTCATCGCGGAGGACGCGGCCAGCATGCGCTTGAGCTCCGACAGCGGCAGCTCGTTGATATCGAGAAAGTGCTTCGGTGTTTTCTTGGGTGCTTTATCGGGCGACTTGCTCATCAGCTTGCCGCCCGCTTGTTGCCGGACAACGCGGTGCAGGCGCGCTCGAGCCGCCCGACGCTGTCCTCGATCTCGGCTTCGGTGACGATCAAAGGCGGCAGGAAACGCACGACATTGTCGCCGGCACCGACGGTGAGCAGCTTTTGGTCGCGCAAGGCGGCAACGAGATCGCCGGAAGGCACCACGGCCTTGATGCCGATCAGGAGGCCCTCGCCGCGCACTTCGCTGACGACATCGCTATGACGGTCGATCACGGAGGCGAGCTTCTGCTTCAGCAGCAGCGACATCCTCTGCACGTGGTCGAAGAATCCGGGCTTGAGCATGACGTCGAGCACGGCGTTCGCAGCGGCGATCGCGAGCGGATTGCCGCCGAAGGTCGAGCCGTGCGAGCCCGGCGTCATGCCGGACGCCGCTTCCGCGGTCGCAAGGCAGGCGCCGATCGGAAAGCCGCCACCGAGCGCCTTGGCCAGCGACATCACGTCGGGTTCGACGCCAAGGCGGCGGTACGCGAACAGATCGCCGGTGCGGCCCATGCCGGTCTGCACCTCGTCGAAGGCGAGCAACAAACCCTTCTCGTCGCAGAGCTGGCGCAACGCCCTCAAGAAGGCGGGCGTTGCCGAACGCACACCGCCTTCGCCCTGGATCGGCTCGATCAGGATGCCGGCGGTCTGCGGACCGATCGCCTTTTTCACCGCGTCGAGATCGCCATGCGCAACCTGGTCGAAGCCCTCCATCGGAGGGCCGAAACCTTCGAGATATTTTGCCGAACCCGTCGCGGCCAGCGTCGCCAGCGTGCGGCCGTGGAAGGCGCCTTCGAAGGTGATCATGCGATAGCGGTCTGGATGGCCCTTTGCCGCGTGATAGCGGCGCACGACCTTGATCACGCATTCCAGCGCTTCGGCGCCGGAATTGCAGAAGAACACGAAGTCCGCGAAACTTTCATTGCACAGGCGCGCGGCGAGCTTTTCGCCGTCCGGGCTCTGGAACAGGTTCGACATGTGCCAGAGCTTCGTGGCCTGCTCCTGCAACGCCGCGACCAGCGCCGGATGGGCATGGCCGAGTGCATTCACCGCCACCCCTGAGGTGAAATCCAGATAGCGCTCGCCATTGGTCGCGATCAGCCAGCAGCCTTCGCCACGCTCGAAACCGAGGTCGGACCTGGCGAAAACGGGGAGCAAATGCGGCGCTGCGCTGTTAGTCATGACGGTCACTTGAATGTTGCGGACGGCGTGAGCGTGCATTGCGCAACGCACCATCGACCGGCCCGGAAAACGAAACGTGCCGCCTCTTGAGGGCGGCACGCACGACTATCTTAGGCCTGGTGAAACGGGTGTCAATGCCGCCCGGAAAGCCTCGCGAAACGCTGAATCCGTAGTCTTGCGGTGCCGATTTTGCGGGATTTAGCCACGGAACATGTGGAAGCGAGTCGGCGGACTCTTGCGCGGGAGTCACGCCATATTGTAGCGTTTGGATTGTCAGATACGACATCTCGTGCAGTGGTTCTGATCTTTAAGTCCTTATGTACCGGCGTAAACGTTCGGGCGTTCAAGACGCGCCCGGCGAGCCTTAAGGGATTCTGGCGGCACGGGTTTTTGAAGGCTTAGGCATTCGCTGCGAGGCCCCAGGATGGCTGGCGCGCAGCGAGGGAAAGGGTGCAATGACGGTTTTGACCTGGTCCGATGATCGCGTCGAGCAGCTGAAAAAGCTCTGGGAGGCCGGACTTTCGGCCAGCCAGATCGCGGCGGAGCTCGGCAATGTGACCCGCAATGCCGTGATCGGCAAAGTGCACAGGCTCGGCCTTTCGGGCCGCGCCAAGAGCCCATCATCGGCAGCGCCCCGGCCGCGCAAGGCGCGCCCCGCGCAGCACATGATGCGGGTGAGCCGCCCGATCTCGCGCGGCAACACCGCGCTGGCGCAGGCGTTTGAGGTCGAGGCGGAGCCGGATCCGGTCACCTACGACAACGTGGTGCCAATGAGCCAGCGGCTGTCGCTGCTGGAATTGAACGAGGCGACCTGCCACTGGCCGGTCGGCGATCCCTCCAGCCCGGACTTCTTCTTCTGCGGTGGAAGGGCGCTGTCCGGCCTGCCCTATTGCGCCCAGCACTCGCGCGTCGCGTACCAGCCGGCGTCGGATCGGCGCCGCGCACCGGTGAAGCCGGGTCCGCGCTAATCACGGCAAGTCGTCGCGCGAAGACAGTTCAATTGGAGTGTCGTCCTGGCGAAAGCCAGGACCCATACTCCGAGCACGCAGTTGTTGCGCGGAAGGGGTCACTCCGAGTCTTCGCCAAACCACGTTCGGTGGTTATGGGTCCCGGATCGGCGCTCGCTTCGCTCGCTTGTCCGGGACGACGTCGGAGAATTCGGGGACAGCTCGCCAGCAAACAAGCCTGCAACCCTACACCTGCTCCGCCTTCGCGAAGCGATCATCCAGCGCGTAGCCGGCGCCGCGGACGGTGCGGATCGGGTCCTGCTCGCGGCCGAGATTGAGCAGCTTGCGCAGGCGGCCGATATGCACGTCGACGGTGCGCTCGTCGATATAGATGTCGCGGCCCCAGACGCTGTCGAGCAGTTGCTCGCGCGAGAACACCCGCCCCGGGTGCTCCAGGAAGAACTCCAGCAGGCGATATTCGGTCGGACCGAGATCGATCGGCCGGCCCGAGCGCGCCACGCGGCGCTTGTCGCGGTCGAGCTCGATGTCGCCAAAAGCAAGGACGGTGGCGAGCCGCTCCGGGCTTGCGCGCCGCAGCAGGCCCTTCACGCGCGCCAGCAGCTCCGGCACCGAGAACGGCTTGACGATGTAATCGTCGGCGCCGGTCGCAAGACCCCGCACCCGCTCGCTCTCCTCGCCGCGCGCGGTGAGCATGATGATCGGGAGCTGCTTGGTCTCGGGACGGGTGCGAAGCCGCCGGCACAATTCGATGCCTGACAGGCCCGGCAGCATCCAGTCGAGCACGATCAGATCAGGAATGTGCTCCTTGAGACGGGTGTCGGCGTCGTCGCCGCGCATCACCGTCTCGACGTCATAGCCGTCGCCTTCGAGGTTGTAGCGGAGAAGCTCGGTCAGGGCTTCCTCGTCCTCAACCACCATAATGCGTGCGCCCATCGGGTCGTCGCTCCTTAAGTGTTCGGTACCGTGTTGGCGAAGGTCGTCATGTCGCCCTTCGGCCGCTTGTCGGTGATCGCCTGGCCCTCGATCATGTAGAACACGGTCTCGGCGATGTTGGTGGCGTGGTCGCCGATCCGCTCGATGTTCTTGGCGCAGAACATCAAATGGATACAGAACGAGATGTTGCGCGGATCCTCCATCATGTAGGTGAGGAGCTCGCGGAACAGCGAGGTGCAAATGGCGTCGACTTCCTCGTCGCCCTTCCACACCGCCATCGCCGCTGGCAGATCATGCGCGGCATAGGCGTCCAGCACCGACTTGACCTGCTGCTGCACGAGGTCGGTCATGTGCTCGAGGCCGCGGAACAGCTTGAGCGGATGGAAGTCCGTCTCCAGCGCCGCGACGCGCTTACCCATGTTCTTGGCGAGGTCGCCGATGCGCTCGAGATCGGTCGCGACGCGCATGGCACCAACGATCTCGCGCAGATCGACCGCCATCGGCTGGCGGCGGGCGATGGTGAGCACCGCGCGCTCCTCGATGCGCTTCTGCAGCGCGTCGAGCTCGGTGTCGGTTGCGACGACGCGCTGCCCGAGCGGGACGTCGCGGCGGATCAGTGCGTCGACGGACTCGACGATCATGCGTTCGGCGATCCCGCCCATCTCCGCAACCAGGCGGGTGAGTTCCTGGAGGTCGGTGTCGAAAGCCTTTGCGGTATGTTCGGAAGCCATGTCGCGTCTCCTAGCCGAACCGGCCGGTGATGTAATCCTGCGTGCGCCGGTCGGTCGGCGACGTGAAGATCTTGCTGGTATCGTCGAACTCGATCAGCTCGCCGAGATACATGAAGGCGGTCTTGTCGGAGACGCGCGCCGCCTGCTGCATGTTATGGGTGACGATCGCGATCGTGTAATCCTCGGACAGCTCCTGGATCAGCTCCTCGACCTTGGCGGTCGAGATCGGGTCGAGCGCCGAACAGGGTTCGTCGAACAGGATCACCTCGGGCCGCACCGCGACGGTGCGGGCGATGCAGAGGCGCTGCTGCTGGCCGCCGGAGAGCGACAGGCCGGAGGCGTTGAGCTTGTCCTTGACCTCGTTCCACAGTGCGCCGCCGCGCAGCGCCTTCTCGACGCGGCCGTCCATCTCGGACTTCGAGATCTTCTCATAGAGACGGATGCCGAACGCGATGTTCTCGTAGATCGTCATCGGGAACGGCGTCGGCTTCTGGAACACCATGCCGACGCGGGCGCGCAGCAGATTGAGGTCCAGCTTGCCGTCGAGGATATTGGTCTGGTCGAGCATGAGCTGACCGGTGGCGCGCTGGCCGGGATAGAGGTCGTACATCCGGTTGAAGATGCGCAGCAGGGTCGACTTGCCGCAGCCCGACGGACCGATGAACGCCGTGACGCGATTGGCGCCGAGCGTCAGGTTGATGTTCTTCAGCGCATGGTGCTCGCCGTAATAGAAGTTCAGGTTGCGCACCGTCACCTTCGGAGGCGCCTCCGGCAGCGCCGCCGTCTGCGGCAGACCCCCGGCCGCGCTCATCGACGATAATGAAAGATCACTCATTTTGCGGTCCTCTCGGCGCCAAGGATGCGCGCGCCAATATTCAGGGCAAGAACGGTCAGGGTGATGAGCAGCGCCCCGCTCCACGCCAACTGCTTCCAGTAGGCATAGGGGCTCTGCACGAAGTTGTTGATGGTGACAGGCAGGTTCGCCATCGTCTTGTTCAGGCCGAGGCTGAAGAACTGGTTCGACAGCGCGGTGAACAGCAACGGCGCGGTTTCACCGGCGACGCGAGCGGTCGCGAGCAGCACGCCGGTGATGAGACCCGATCGGGCAGCACGATAGGCGATCCGCTTGATCACCAGCGAACGCGGCAGGCCGAGCGCCGAGGCCGCCTCGCGCAACGCGTTCGGCACCAGCAGCAGCATGTCCTCGGTCGTGCGCAGCACCACCGGGATCACGATGACCGCGAGCGCGAGCGAGCCCGCGATCGCGGAGAAGCCGCGCATCGGCACCACCACCGCGCCGTAGATGAACAGGCCGATGATGATCGAGGGCGCCGAGAGCAGGATGTCGTTGATGAAGCGGATCACCGAGGTCAGCTTGTCGTTGCGGCCGTATTCGGCGAGGTAGGTGCCGGCGAACATTCCGAGCGGCGCGCCGATGCCGACGCCGATCACGGTCATGATCAGCGAGCCGACGATGGCGTTGAGCAGGCCGCCCTCGTTCGATCCCGGTGGCGGCGTGTTCTCGGTGAACAGCTGGACATTGAGTCCCGCCAATCCGTTGTAGAGCAGCGTGATCAGGATCAGCGCGAGCCAGGTGACGCCGAAGGCGGTTGCGGCGATGCAGAGTCCGCGGACGACGATGTCCTTGCGGCGGCGGCGTGAATAAATCGGGTTCATGGCGCTAGTTCCCCGCCTTCTTTTCCAGCCGCATCAGCATCAGCCGCGCCGCCGCGAGCACGAAGAACGTCAGCACGAACAGCAGCAGGCCGAGCAGGATCAGGCCGGACTGGTGCAGGCCGTCGCTCTCGGCGAACTCGGATGCGATCGCCGCCGAGATCGTGGTGCCGGGGGCGAAGATCGACGAGGAGATCCGGAACGAGTTACCGATGATGAAGGTCACTGCCATGGTCTCGCCGAGCGCACGGCCCAGCGCCAGCATGACGCCGCCGATGACGCCGACGCGGGTGTAGGGGATCACCACGCTGCGGACCACTTCCCAGGTGGTGCAGCCGACGCCATAGGCGGCTTCCTTCAGGACCGGAGGCACCGTCTTGAACACGTCGACCGAAATCGAGGTGATGAAGGGCAGCACCATGATGGCGAGGATCAGCGCGGCATTGAACAGGCTGAGATAGGACGGGGGACCCGCGAAGATCGCGCCCAGCACGGGCACGCCGTCGAAGATCTTGATCATGAAGGGCTGGAACGTGTTGGCGAGGAACGGACCCAACACGAAGAAGCCCCACATGCCGTAGATGATCGAGGGGATGCCGGCGAGCAGCTCGATCGCCATGCCGATCGGGCGGCGCAGCCATTGCGGGCAGAGCTCGGTGAGGAAGATCGCAATGCCGAGACCCACGGGAATGGCGATCAGCATCGCGATGAAGGAGGTGACGAGCGTGCCGTACATCGGCCCGAGCGCGCCGAGCACCGGCGGATCGGCGGACGGCGCCCAGCGCTGCGTCCACAGGAACGAGACCCCGAATTCCTTCATCGCCGGGAAGGCGCCGACGATCAGCGAAATGATGATGCCGCCGAGGATCAGAAGCACCGAGATCGCGGAGAGCCGCGTGATCCAGTAGAAGGTGACGTCGCCGAGCTTGAACGCGCTCAAGGCCTTGGCGCGGTCGTACGGTCCGGCGTCGTCGATTACATCGCTCTGAACGGCCATCTCTGCCACGCCGGTCCCCTGTACTAAAATATTATACGTTTTTTGTTGGTCCGTGCCCCGGATGCGGCGCAGCGCATCCGGGGCACGAGCGTCGCGAACCTAGCTCTTGATTTCGGCAGCCCAGGTCTTCTCGATCAGCTGAACGACCGGGTCCGGCATCGGGATGTAGTCGAGCTCTTCAGCCGCCTTGTCGCCGTTCTTGAAGGCCCAGCGGAAGAACTTGATGGCTTCCTGCGAGGCCGCCTTGTCGGTGGCGTCCTTGTGCATGAGGATGAAGGTCGCCGCCGTGATCGGCCAGGACTTCTCGCCGGGCTGGTCGGTCAGGATGACGTAGTAGCCGGGAGCCTTGGCCCAGTCGGCGTTGGAGGCGGCCGCCTGGAAGGCTTCGACGGTGGGCTGCACCGGCTTGCCGGCCTTGTTGACGAGACCGGTGTAGGTCAGCTTGTTCTGCTTGGCATAGGCGTACTCGACGTAGCCGATCGAGTTCTTGGTCTGGCTGATGTTGCCGGACACGCCTTCGTTGCCCTTGGCGCCGACGCCGACCGGCCACTCGACCGCGGTACCCTCACCGACCTTGCTCTTCCAGTCCGCGCTGGCCTTGGCGAGGTAGTTGGTGAAGTTGAAGGTGGTGCCCGAACCGTCCGAACGGCGGACCACGGTGATGGCCTCCGAGGGCAGCTTCACGTTCGGGTTCAGCTTCTTGATCGCGGCGTCGTCCCATTTGGTGATCTTGCCGAGATAGATGCTGGCCAGCGTCTCGCCGTCGAACACCATCTCACCGGGCTTCACGCCCTCGATGTTGACGACGGGAACGATGGCGCCCATCACCATCGGCCACTGGACGAGGCCGTCCTTCTCGAGCTGCTCTGCCTTGAGCGGCGCGTCGCTGGCGCCGAAGGTCACGGTCTTGGCCTGGATCTGCTTGATGCCGCCGCCGGAGCCGATCGACTGATAGTTCAGACCGTTGCCGGTCTCCTTCTTGTAGGCGTCAGCCCATTTGGAATAGATCGGGAACGGGAACGTCGCACCGGCACCCGTGATGTCGGCAGCAAAGGCCGCCGTCGTCGATGCGGCAACCAAGCCAGCAGCAACGATCGTTTTGAGGAAATTCATGCTGGTCTCCATACAGGGGAGCGAAGCGCCATCAGCGCCCGATCGCGCTCCCCGTGCCGTCCCTTTAGGAGCGGACAGCTGAGCTTTTACGAAGGTTTGGTGACAGTCGGATGACAGTGTTAAGCGGCTGAAATTGCTGGAATTTAGCTCAGAGCCGCAGGCTTGCCTTGGGGAAAACAGGCGGTGAAAGTGGCGCCCTGTCTGGGCACGCTTTCAATCAAAAGCCGCCCGCGATGACGGTTAAGAATATGTTTCACCAGCGATAATCCGAGGCCCGTGCCGCCCTGCGAGCGGCTGTCGCCGACATCGACCCGGTAGAAGCGTTCGGTCAGCCGCGGCAAATGTTCCGGCGCGATGCCGGGGCCGAAATCGCGGACCAGGACCCGGATTTCCTGAGTTCCATCAGGGGCGGCGCCTGATATCAGCGACACGATGACGCGACCGCCGGAGGCGCCGTATTTGAGCGCGTTCTCGATCAAATTCTCGAACAGGCGGAGCAGCTCCTCGCGGTCGCCCGCGATCAGCACCGGGGTCTCAGGCAGCTCGGTCTCGACCTCGACCTGGCGTTCCCGCGCCAGCGGCTCAAGCCCATCGGCGACCTGCAAGATGATCGGCAGCAGGTCGACCAGGGTGTCGGGCCGCACATGGGCCGACAGCTCCACCCGCGATAGCGACAAGAGATCGTCGATCAGGCGCGCCATCCGGGTGGCCTGATTGTGCATGATGCCGAGGAAGCGCTCGCGCGCCTTGGGATCGTCCTTGGCCTGGCCCTGGAGCGTGTCGATGAAGCCCGACAGCGCGGCCAGCGGCGTGCGCAGCTCGTGGCTGGCGTTGGCGACGAAATCGGCCCGCATCTCCTCGACCCGACGCAGCGGCGTCTGGTCGTGGAAGGTCATCAGCATGCATTTGTCGGCGCCACCGAAGCTCGTCGGCACCGGCACCGGCGTGATGGTCAGCTCCATCCAGCGATCGACCGGGACATGGTCGAGATAGGTCGCGCGCCGCGGCTCGGTGGTCGCGATCGACTCGCGCAGCGCCGTGATGATCTCGGGCGAGCGCAGCGCGAACTGGGCGAGCTCATTCCGGCGCAGCGCCGGCGCGAGCTGGGCGGCCGCGGCGTTGAGATGGATGACGCGGCCGGCGCGATCGAGCAGCACCGCGGGATCGGGCATGCCGGCGACCACTGCGGCGACCGCCGCGCTCTCGACCGGGTTGACGCGGCGGGTCTCCTCGCGCGAGGCGGCGGTATCGTGCAGGCGCCACGGGATCAGCGCTGCGGCGGCGATGCAGAGGAACACCGCAATCGCATGCAGTGCCGACAATTCGCCCAGCGAGACCACCACCGACAGCGCCAGCGCCGCGGCGATCAGGATGACGGTCGAGTGCCGCAGCCGGTCGGACCAGGGCTGGGAGGAGGGAGAAGATGGGGCGTCGATCGCCATCGGGGCGGGCTTCTCCAAAGGACCTTGCGCCGGTCAGGCGCCGCTGTCGCTGCGCTTTCTCACGTAAGCGGCTTCAGGTGCGGGGCCGGGATCGAGCTTGAGCGCCGCCTGTTGCAGGCGTTTCGATCGTGCGCCGATGATAACTTCGCGAAACGTCAGCAAGATTACAGAAATAACGAAAGGGGACAGATAATAGAGGACGCGGAACAGCAGCATCCCGCCCAGCAGCTCCTCGCGGTCCATCTGCCAGAGCCCGACCAGCATGGCCGCGTCGAACACGCCGAGGCCTCCGGGCGAATGGCTGGCAAAGCCGAGCAGCGTGGCCGAGACGAAGATCACCGCGACCACCACGAAGCCGAGATTGGGCTCGTCCGGGACCAGCACGTACATTGCCAGCGCGCAGAAGCCGAGATCGATGATGCCGATCGCGATCTGGAGCAGCGTCAGCGGGCCGCCCGGCAGCATCACGGTCCAGGGCCCGCGGCCGACCATCCGCGGCTGGGTCCAGACCCAGACCACGTAAGCGACCAGCCCGACGATGATCATCATCGCCAGCGTCCGGTTCAGCCACGGCGGAAGCATGTCGATCGAGGCCGCGGCCTCCGGATGATAGGAGATGCCGAGGCCCAGCACCGCGGCATTGCCGAGCCAGAAGGTCAGGCCGGCGAGGAAGCAGATCTTTGCGACGTCGATCGCGTTCAGGCCGTGGGCGGAATAGATGCGGTAGCGCACCGCGCCGCCGGTGAAGACGCTGGCGCCGACATTGTGGCCGATCGAATAGCTGGTGAAAGCGGCGAGCGCGTTGATCCGATAGGGCACGTGGGCGTGGCCGATCGCGCGCACGGCGAACAGGTCATAGAAGGTCAGCGTGAAATAGCCCGCGGCGACGAACAAAGCCGCCAGTGCAATCTGGCTCGGCTCGGTGCTCTTGATCGCCTCGAGGACTTCGTTGACATCGATGCCGCGCAGCATGTGGTAGAGCACATAGCAAGCGATACCGATGACCGCGACGCTGATCACAACTCCAAGCTTATGCAGGATTTGCTTCTGGCGCAGAAACGACATCGCCCTGCGTATGGCTTCCAGCATCTAGACCTCGAACAACGCTTCAGCGGCCGGGGTGGCCGGCGAACAGGCGGACGACGCACGGGCACGCGACGAACCCTCGCTGCCGGTCCCGGCATCGCGCATACCCGCTATCCCTCCACTAGCGCGTTTCCGGGCGGAGTGGAATTCGGCAATTCGAACAAAAACTCGTGCCTTCAATATTTTAGGCAGGGTTGCGGGCTCCTGAAGCACGGTTTGGCGCTTTCGGCGGCAAGACTGACGCGAATCTCCATGGCAATCCTGCGCAGTGGCCATGAAGTTTTGATGATTTCCACCGCACAATGTTCCGTCACGGCTTAAGCCGACGTCAATCTATGGGGTACCCTCGCCTGTTGAAAGAGGGGAGGCCGGAGCGTTTGTTCACGGTTTTCGATGTGCCGGGAAGGCCGCGCAGCGGCGCTCCTGACTTCCGCAGTCAGGGTGCAGGGCAACATCACAGAGCGGCAGGAGGCGCGGTGCGCGCGACCACCCGGTCGCGCAGCCAGGCGCCGATGGCGCCGCCGACGAGGTAGCAGGCGAACATGATCAGGCCGAGGTCGAGCCAGTAGCCGAAGCGGCCGGGGACCACACGCGCGAACGAGGCCGCGACCAGGCCGGCAGCAAGCACGGCGAGCCAGCGCGCGGTCACCTTCGAAGTGCCGTTGCCGCGCTGGACCACCGAGATCCAGCCCATGCAGAAGCCGAGCAGCAGCGAACCTATCAGCCAGCCCAGATGGAACGAGACGAGATAAGGCATCGTCACCTCACCAGAAATTCGATGCGGCGATTCTGCGCCTTGGCGTCTTCGCTGTCATTGCCGGCGACCGGCTGCGTGCTGCCGTAGCCGACCGCGGTGAAGCGGCTGGCAGGCAGGCCGGCCTTGACCAGATAGTCGATCACCGCCTGCGCGCGCTTCTCCGAGAGTGCCTGGTTGAAGGAATCCTCGCCGTCGGCATCGGTATGCCCGGCGACCTCGATATTGGTGGTGGGACATCGCAATGCCGTCTCGATCAGATGATCGAGAATGCCGGCGGAATCCGGATCGATGTCGGCGCGCTTCGCCGCGAAGCGAATCTTGGCCTTGGCCAAGAGCTCGGAGAACAATTGCTGGCACACGGTGCCGTCGACCGGGCCGGCCGCGGGTTTCACCGTGATTTCCGGCTTGTACTGCCAGTTTTTCGGAAAATCCTTGCCAAGGCCTGTGCGGATGTCGTTGGCGGCACTTTCATAAAGCGCATCGCCCGACAGCTTCACCTCGCGGTCGGACACGACCAGCGTGCCGGTCGACAGTCGCGACAGCGCGCCGAGCGCTGCGACCACGGCGAGGCTGAAAGAACCGGGCGCGCCGACGCTGGCCTTGAGATTGTCGACGACCTTTTCGTTGAAGAATTTCCGCGACGCGCTGGTAGCGATGGCCGCGTGGACATTGTTGTCGGGAACGTAGCCGGTCAGCGTCACCTTCGCAGCCACCGGATCCTTGTAGGCCTGAAAGACGTAAGGCGGCGCCTTGACGTCGTTGGCAGCGATCGAAAAGCCCTCGGGCAGGTTTTTCAGCGCCGCAGCGACCGCTTCGCGGCCGCCGAGATCGCGCGCCATCCCCGACAGGGTGACTTTGGTGTCTGTGATCGTGATCTTGCCGTCCTTGAGCTTGCCGATCTGGTCGAGCAGCAGCATCGCAGCCGCCTCGAACCGCGGCGGTGCGCCGCGCGCCAAACCCATCTGATCGGCCACCTCGGTACCGGCGACCTCCTTGCGGGCCGCCTCGGTCAGGCGGCCCTTCATCGACGGCAGGGGCGCGGAGCCTGACAGCGTCACCCGCACCACGTCGCGTTCGGCGTTCCAGACGAAGGGCTTTGCCTCGGGAACGAGGCGGGTCCGGTCGTCGACCAGGCGCACGCCGGGGACGGTCTCGACCGCCACAACCGCGTCGCGGCGCCCCTCCTCGGAAAAGGCGTCCGCAGCCAGGCTGACATCGCGGCCGTCCACCGCGATCCGGGTCTTGTCCAGAACGGTATCCTTTAGCGCCGCCGAGCTTCGGGCGGAAAGGTCCGCCTCGACCGGCAAAGTGTTATTCCAGGCCGCAAATCCCCACATGACGGCCAGGGGGATGAGCCCCGGCCACCATTTGCTGGCCCACCTGAAAAGCTTGTGCATTCGACGACCCGAACTCTGGAACCGGAGACAAAACAAACCCTTGGCAGGCTGTCAAACCGGAAATGACGCCCTTCCGAAGGCCGGGCCTGACAATTGGAATAACTTTTTCTTCAAGGGTTCTTCCGTAAGTTGAAGGTGGAATGCCAAAGTCCGCTAGCGGGTCATGAAACAACTGCGTAACAACGTCATCCGCGCCGGACTGGAAGCACTCTATTTCAGCGGCGCCCACCACCTGTTGCGCCCGCTTTTGTCGGGCGTCGGCGCCATTTTCATGCTGCATCACGTGCGGCCGGCCCGCGCCGCGGCATTCCAGCCGAACCGGCATCTCGAAGTCACTCCTGAATTCCTGCGCGCGACCCTGTGTCATCTGCGCTCGCGCGAGATCGACATCGTCAGCATGGACGAACTGCATGAGCGGCTGGTGCGACGCCGGTTCGACCGCCGCTTCGCCGCCTTCACGCTCGACGATGGCTATCGCGACAATCTCGATTTTGCGCTGCCGGTTCTGCACGAATTTGACGCGCCTCTGGCGGTCTATGTCGCCAGCGATTTCGCAGAGGGCACGGGCCGGCTGTGGTGGGAGGCGCTGGAGGCCGTGATCGCCAAGACCGAGCAGATCGAGGTGACGATCGGCAATGCCGCGCTGCGGCTCGATGCGACGACACCAGCCGCAAAGCAGGCGGCGTTCGACCGCCTGCATGGCTGGTTGCGCGCACTGCCCGGCGAGCACGATCTCAAGCGCGAGATCGAGGCGCTTTGCACGAAGTACGGCGTCGACATGGCCGCGCTGTGCCGCAGCCTCTGCCTGTCCTGGGACGAGGTGAAGACATTTGCCGCCGATCCCCTGGTCACGATCGGAGCGCATTCCGTCAGCCATTGCAATCTCGCCAAGCAAAGCGAAGAGATCGCCACGCAGGAGATGGCCGTGAGCCGCGCGCGGATCGAGCAGGCGCTCGGCCGCAACGTTCAACATCTTGCCTATCCCTATGGCGATCGCGAGGCGGCGGCTGAGCGTGAATTCGCGCTCGCTGCATCCGCCGGCTTCAAGACCGCGGTGACGACGCGGCCCGGCATGCTGTTCGCCGAAAACGCCGGCCACATGACCGCGCTGCCACGCGTCTCGCTCAACGGCAATTACCAGGACACGCGGATTCTGCCGGTGCTGACCTCGGGCGCCGCGACCGCGATGTGGAACGGCTTCCGCAGGATCGCGGCGGCTTAGATCTCTCCGTCTTCGCTGCCCGAACTCAGACGTCGTCCTGGCGAAAGCCAGGACCCATTACCACCGCTGTCCATTTTGCGACGCGCTCGGGCCACAGCTCATTCAAACAACTCTATCCTGGGGTAATGGATCCTGGCTTTCGCCAGGACGACGATGCGGCGCCTTCCTTGACTCCCCTCTGCTCCCCGCTCAAAACGTCGCCAAACACCAAGGGAGGCACCATGTTCAACGATCTGTTCTCGCTCAAAGGCCGCGTCGCGCTGGTGACCGGCGGTTCGCGCGGCATCGGCAAGATGATCGCGGCGGGATTTCTCAGCGCGGGGGCCGCGAAGGTCTACATCACCGCGCGCAAGGCCGGACCTTGCGAGGCCACGGCGAAAGAGCTGTCAGGCCAATATGACGGCGAGTGCATCGCGCTCCCGATCGACATCTCGACGCTGGCCGGCGCCGAGCTGCTCGCAAGCGAATTCGCCAAGCGCGAGCCAAAACTCGACATCCTCGTCAACAATGCGGGCGCGGCCTGGGGCGCGGAGTTCGACGAGTTTCCGGAGAGCGGCTGGGACAAGGTGATGAACCTCAACGTCAAGGCGCCGTTCTTCCTGACCAAGGCGCTGGCGCCTACGCTGCGCGCGGCGGCATCAGTAGAGCGGCCGGCGAAAGTGATCAACATCGCCTCGATCGACGGCATCTTCGTCAATCCGGGCGAGACCTATTCCTACGCGGCGAGCAAGGCGGGGCTGATCCATTTGACGCGGCGCATGGCCGTGAAGCTGATCGGCGACCATGTCGTGGTCACCGCGATCGCACCGGGCCCGTTCAAATCGGACATGAACCGCGCCGCACGCGATCATGCCGACGAGGTCTCGACCCGCGTGCCCGCGGGCCGCATCGGCACCGACGAGGACATGGCGGGCGCGGCGATCTATCTCGCCTCGCGCGCGGGAGATTATGTGGTGGGCGCGACCATCGCGGTGGACGGCGGCATTGTCTACGCGAACCCGGGGATCAAGGGGAGCGGGTGGGATAGTTGAGGCATCGCGCTGCTCGCGGCGCGAACGGAGCGCTCCCTCGCCCCGCTCTTGCGGGGAGAGGGTTGGGGTGAGGGGCTTCTCTCCACACGTGAGATTGTCGCCCGCACCTATACCCCGTCACCCGGATCGCAAGGGCGATCCGACCTCTCCCCGCAAGCGGGGAGAGGTAAAGAAGTTACGACTCGATCCTCACATACTCGAAATCGCCCGGCTTGTTGTCGATGCCGACTTTCGGCGGCGAGATCCATGAGGCGAACTGGCCGGTCTCGGTGACGGGCTGCATCAGCGAGGAGATGAAGTCGCCGTCAGCGGTCGAGGGCAGCCATTCGTCCTTGCGCTTCGCCCAGGTGGCGTCGTCGATCAACAGACCATCCGGCGTCGCGTGGATGCCCTTGAACTCGCCGATGTGGCGGTGGAAGGCCACGTTGGGCAGCTTGAGCTGAAACTGGTAGCCGGAGGTCGAGATCACCTTGTTCCAGCGCAGCATGCCCTTGACGCAATCCTGGCTGTAATCGTCCCGCAGGCGCATGTTGAGCGCGGTCAGCGCCGGCTCGTCCACCAGCTTGATCTCGCCGTCGATGAACTTCAGCACCGGATAGGTGGCGTTCTTGAGCTGATGATCGTCGTCGATCTGGGTCTCGTGATAGCGGCCCTTGATGCCGGTGTTGAAGGCGTTCGCCGCGTTGGTCGAGACTTCCGAACCAAAGAGATCGAGCGACAGCGTATAGTGCAGGTTCAACTTCTTCTGGATGGTCGGCAGGTCGATCACACCGAGCGCGCGGACCTTCGCGATGTCGGTGGGATCGGTGATGCCGGCTTCGCGCATCGCGTCGCAGGTGCGCTGCACGACGCGGGTGATGCCGGTCTCGCCGACGAACATGTGGTGCGCTTCCTCCGTCAGCATGAAGCGGCAGGTGCGCGACAGGGGATCGAAGCCCGACTGCGCCAGCGAGTGCAGCTGCATCTTGCCGTCGCGGTCGGTGAAATAGGTGAACATGAAGAAGGACAGCCAGTCCGGCGTCGCCTCGTTGAAGGCGCCCAGCATGCGTGGCGAGTCGGCGTCACCCGAACGGCGGCGCAACAAATCGTCAGCCTCTTCACGTCCGTCGCGACCAAAGTACTTTTGCAGCAGGTACACCATCGCCCAGAGGTGACGGCCTTCCTCGACATTGACCTGGAACAGGTTGCGCATGTCGTACAGCGAGGGCGCGGTCTTGCCGAGGTGGCGCTGCTGCTCGACCGAGGCAGGCTCGGTGTCGCCCTGGATCACGATCAGACGGCGCAGCATGGCGCGATACTCGCCCGGGACTTCCTGCCAGGCCGGCTCGCCAAAATGCTCGCCGAACGGCACGACGCGGTTCTCTTCCTGGGGAGCAAGGAGAATGCCCCAGCGATAGTCGGGCATCCGCACGTAGTCGAACTTGGCCCAGCCCCGCGGATCAACCGAATAAGCGGTGCGCAAGTACACCAGCGATTCCTGGAAGCCTTCCGGCCCCATGTCTTTCCACCAGTCCATGTAGCCGGGATGCCAGCCTTCCAGGGCTTTGAGCACCTGGCGGTCTTCGGCGAGATTGACGTTGTTCGGAATCTTGGTCGAGTAGTCGACGTTCATGATGTTCATGTTCATGGCCGTGCTCCTTGGTCTGTCCCGTGTCCCGGACGCTGCGCAGCGCGAAGCGGTGCGCTGCAGAGCCGGGACCCATCGTTCGGTCGTCTGGGTCCCGGTTCTGCGCAGCGTCACTTCGTGCCGCAGCGCGCCCGGGACAAGAAAATCGCTACACCCGCGTCATATCGAATTTCGGCTTCTGGCCGCTGCCGTAGCGGCGCAGCGCGCCTTCCTCGCCGACCGCGTTCGGGCGCTGGAAGATCCAGTTCTGCCACGCGGTGAGGCGCGAGAAGATTTTCGATTCCATCGTCTCGGGGCCGACGAAGCGGAGGCTCGCTTCCATGCCGGTGAGGCTGTCGGGCGAGAAGCTGGCGCGCTCCTCCAGGAACACGCGGACCTCGTCGTCCCAGTCGATGTCGTCGAGCGCGAAGGTGACGAGACCGAGCTCTTCGGCCTGCTCGGCGTCCAGCGCGGTGCCCATCGTGGCTTCCGCGCGTTCCACATCGGCCGGATCGGCCTGGAAGCGCGACTGAAGCCGCGTCAGGCCATGGCTCATCGGATAAGGGCCAAAATTCATCGCTGACAGTTCGATCGACGGCGGCGGGCGGTTGTCACCCTGTCGCGTGCCGATCAGCATGTAGGAGCGGTCGGCGGCGAAGACGAGCTCGGCGAGCGTGCCGGCGAAGCAGGAGCCGGGCTCGACCAGCGCCACCAGCGTGCGCGAGGTGACGTCGATGCGCTTCAAGACGCGCTTCCAATAGTGCCTGATTTCGTTGACCAGCCAGTGCGCCTTGTTGGCTTCGAGGAATGCGTCGCAGGCGAGCACATGGGCGCGGTCGCCGTGGCTCTTGAACACCAGCATGGCGGTCTCGAGCTCGTTGATGCGCAGATGCAGGATCGCGTCGTCGAGTTCGCGCGCGACCTGGAGCGGCCAGAACGCGACACCCTGCGCCATCATGCCGTCGATGTCTGCGGGCGGCGCGGCTTCAGGCGCCTTGATCGAGATCGTGGCGATGCGCGCGGTGCGATCGATGTCGACGGTGACAAAGCCGTAGCGGATGCTGGTCTCATCGATGATGCGCTTGAGCGGCGTCAGCGCGATGCCCTTGCCGCTGCCCTTGCGCTTCGAGGCCTGGGCGAATTCCCTCGCGCGCTCGGCGACCTTGCCTTCGAGCTTGCTGTTCGGCGCGATCTCGTCGACCAGGCGCCATTGCACGGCGCGCTTGCCCTTCACGCCTTCTTCGATGGTGCAGAAGAAATCGGCGTGATCGCGGCGCACCTTGCGCTTGTCGACCACACGCGTGAGGCCGCCGGTGCCCGGCAGCACCGCGAGCAGCGGCACTTCGGGCAAGGCGACGGCGGACGCGCCGTCATCGGCGAGCATGATGTAGTCGGTGGCGAGCGCGAGCTCATAGCCGCCGCCGGCGGCCGAGCCGTTCACGACGGTGATGAAGCGCTGGCCGGAGTTCTCCGACGAGTCTTCCATGCCGTTGCGGGTCTCGTTGGTGAACTTGCAGAAATTGACCTTGTGGGCGTGCGTCGAGCCGGCCAGCATGCGGATGTTGGCGCCGGCGCAGAACACGCGGTTCTTGGCCGAGCGCATCACCACGACCTTCACCTCGGGGTGCTCGAAGCGCAGGCGCTGGACCGCGTCGGCAAGCTCGATGTCGACGCCGAGATCGTAGGAATTGAGCTTGAGCAGATAGCCCTCGAACAGGCCGCCATTCTCGTCGACGTCCATGGTGAGGGTGGCGACGTCACCGTCGACCGCGAGCTTCCAGTGCCGGTAGCGGGACGGCTCGGTCTGGAAATCGATGAATGTCGCGCCACCTGCGAGGCGCCGATCTTCCCCGGCCATGGGCCACCCTTGAGCTTGATTATGCGTTTTGGCAGTCGTGCTAGATGCACAATAGTGCATATTTTCGAGCGCGTCTACCCCTTAGGCGAACGAACATGCATTTTGTTTCATGCATGGGATTCAGGGGTGCACAATGGCGCCGAGCGCGATCCATCATGCGGCGCGCCCCTGGAGTCCCTGATCGTCGCGCAAGGCCGCCTTTGCAAATTGCCCGATCGCGTCAAGCGTCGCCCCCGGCGCTTCACGATGCGGGGAATGTCCCGCGCCTGAAATGACTTTCAAATCGACCGGGCAGTAACACTCCTCCTGGGCGATTTCGGCCTGACGCAATGTCCCATATTGGTCGTCCACGCCCTGCAGCATCATGACGGGGACGCGGATGTAGGCGAGAGATTCGGAAATATCCCAATCGCGGAACTTTGGGTCGAGCCAGGCGTCGTTCCAGCCGTAGAAAGCATTGTCGACGTCTTTGTGCCAGCGCGCGAGCTTTGACTTCAGGTCGGTGGTCTCGAAGGTCGTTTTGATCGCGGCGATGGATTTCACCGAGATGTCCTCGACGATGAAATGCGGCGCGATCAGCACGAGGCCGCTGAGGCGATGATCCTGATGCGCGCCGGCATAGATCGTCGCGATCGAGGCGCCGTCGGAATGGCCGAGCAGCAGGCCGCGCTTGAAGCGGATCGCGTCGAGGATTTTCGGCAGCACGTCCAGTGCCTCGCGGTGCATGTAGTCAAGTGGCCGTGGCAACGTCACCGGACTCGATTGGCCATAGCCTGCACGCGAATAGGCGAAAATGCCGGCGGAGGTTGCCTGCTGCAGCTTCTCGGGGAAGTCGCCCCAGAGGCCGACCGAGCCGAGGCCTTCATGCAGCATGACGATGGTGGGTGCATCGGCGGATTGCGGCGCCAGCCATTTGTATTCGAGGCTGGTGTTGCCGATGCTGAGGAAGCCGGTGGGGGCGAGGTTGGTCATGCTGCCGTTTCCGTTCATTCCGTCATTCCGGACAACTCGCGAAGCGAGTTGATCCGGAATCTCGAGATTGCAGTCCACGGCTCGAGATTCCGGGTTCGCGCTTTGCGCGCCCCGGAATGACGGAGCCGCTCAATTCGTCCCGTCCCGCAGCTTGAACCGCTGGATCTTGCCCGTCGCCGTCTTCGGCAGCGAGTCCACCACATCGATCCAGCGGGGATATTTCCACGGGCCGATCTTCTGCTTGACGTGGTCCTTGAGCATCTCCTGCAGGCCCGTCGTCGTCGCGCCGGGGCGCAGCACGACGAAGGCCTTCGGCTTCAGCAGACCTTCCGGATCGGCTTCCGGCACGACGGCAGCTTCCAGCACGGCGGGATGCGTGATCAGCGCGCTCTCGACCTCGAAAGGCGAGACCCAGATGCCGGAGACCTTGAACATGTCGTCGGCACGGCCGCAGAAGGTGTAGCGGCCCTCGGCATCCCTGACATATTTGTCGCCGGTGCGGGTCCAAGGTCCCTCGAACGTGCGGCGGCTCTTGTGGCGCTGGTTCCAGTAGCCTTCGCCGGCGGAGGGCGCATCGACCAGCAGCTCGCCGACCTCGCCGTCGGCGACATCCTGTCCGGCCTCGTTGACGAGCCGCACCGCATAGCCCGGCACCGGCTTGCCGGAGGAGCCGTATTTGATGTCGCCGGGCGCGTTCGACAGGAAGATGTGCAACAGCTCGGTCGAGCCGACGCCGTCGAGAATGTCGACGCCGAAACGCGCCTTCCAGCTGTTGCCGACGGACTCCGGCAGCGCCTCGCCGGCCGAGGTGCAGATGCGCAAAGACTTGCCGCCGCGCTCGCTCTTCATCGCCTCGTCGTTGAGCATCGCCGCGAACAGGGTCGGCACGCCGTAGAAGATCGAGGGACTATAGCGGTTCATCAGGTCGAACATGCGCGCCGGCGTCGGCCGCTCGCTGTTGAGCACCACGGTGGCGCCGACCGACATCGGAAAGGTCAACGCATTGCCGAGACCGTAGGCGAAGAACAGCTTTGCCGCAGAAAGACAAACGTCGTTCTCGCGAATGCCGAGCACCTGCTTCGCATAAGTGTCCGCGGTCGCCTGCAGGTTCGAATGGATGTGGCGCACGCCCTTGGGCATGCCGGTCGAGCCTGACGAGTACAGCCAGAACGCCGGCTCGTCCGGATGCGTCGCAGCGGTGGTGAACCGGTCGCTCTCGTCCGCAATCTCCTCGGCGAGCTGCTTGTGACCGTTCTGCTTGGCGCCGGAGACCACGACATGCTCGAGATCCGGCATGCGGCCGACAACGTCCTTGATGACGGGATAGAGCGCTTCCGAGACGAACAGCACGCGCGCGCGGCAGTCGGCGAGGATGTAGGCGTATTGATCCGATGTCAGCAGCGTGTTGAGCGGCACCGGTACGATGCCGGCGCGGATCGCGCCCAGAAACACGATCGGGAAGTCGACAGTATCAAGCATGATCATCGCCACGCGCTCTTCGCGGCGGACGCCGAGCCGGCGCAGCATGTTGGCGGCGCGCCGCGTTTCGCGCTGGAGCTCGCCATAGGTGAGCCGTGAGACGGTGTCGTCGAAGGCGAGCTTGTTGCTGCGTCCCTCATCGACGTTCCGGTCGAGCAGCCAGGTCACCGCGTTATAGGATCCCTCGCTCACGGACTTCCCCCTGAATTTAGAATTATAATTCATAGAAAGACACTGCATCGGCTTGCTGTCAATGCTATCAGGCATTATGTTTCATTTAAATGCGCCGCAGGACATCCGCTAAAGAAAAGTCCATGACCGACAGTCCCGACGCCGAATCCCGATTTCTCGAACAGCTCGGCCAGCGCGTGCGCACCATGCGCGCGCTGCGCGGCATGTCGCGCAAGGTGCTCGCCAAGGTATCAGGAATATCGGAGCGCTACATCGCGCAGCTCGAAAGCGGCAAGGGCAACGTCTCCATCGTGCTGCTCCGCCGCGTCTCCGACGCGATGGGCGCGCATCTCGAAGACCTGCTTCCCTCGGCCGATCCGACCCCGGATTGGCAGATGTTTCGCGATCTCCTGCGCAAGGCGACGCCGGCGCAGATCGCGCAAGCCAAGGATCTGCTCGCGGGCGGCAGCGCCTCCGCGCCGCGGCGCGCGCCGTTCTGCGGCATCGCGCTGATCGGCCTGCGCGGCGCCGGCAAGTCGACGCTTGGGCGGATGCTGGCGAAGAAGGTCGGCTGGAGTTTTGTCGAGCTCAACAAGGAAGTCGAGCAGCAGAACGGCCTCTCGGTCGCCGAGATCATCGCGCTCTACGGCCAGGAAGGCTTTCGCCGCATGGAGCAGGCGGCGCTGCAACAGCTGCTCGCGCGCAACGAGCTGATGGTGCTGGCGACCGGCGGCGGCATCGTCTCGGAGCCCCTGACCTTCGACCAGATCCTGTCGTCGTTCTACACGATCTGGCTGAAGGCCGAGCCCGAGGAGCACATGGCCCGCGTCCGTCGCCAGGGCGATTTGCGCCCGATGGCCGACGACCGCTCCGCTATGGCGGAGCTGCGCAACATCCTCTTGAGCCGCGAGCCGCTATATGCGCGCGCGACGGCGGTGGTGGACACGGCGGGACTTTCCGTCGATGCCGCCGCGGCGCGGCTGGTTGATGCGGTGCGGCCGGTGCTGCAGAACGAAGCGCGCAGCTTCGGGCTGCGCAGCGTGGCGCTGTAGGTCCGAACTCCCATGAGCGATAGCGACGTCGCAATCTCCATATTCGAGCGGATCGGCGGCAGCGCCACGATCAATCGACTGGTCGATCGCTTCTACGAGCGGATGGATACGCTGCCGGAGGCTCAAATGATTCGGGCGATGCACGCCGCTGATCTCGGCCTCATCAGGGACGTGCTGAAGCGCTATCTCACCGAATGGACCGGCGGCCCGAAACTCTACTCGCCCGAGAAGGGCCACCCACGGCTGCGCCAACGCCACATCGGCTTTGCCATCGGCGATGCCGAGCGGGACGCGTGGATGCTCTGCATGCGCGGCGCGCTTGAGGAAACGGTTGTGGACGTTGCCGCGCGGCAGGACCTCGACAAGGCGCTGTCCGGCCTCGCCGACTGGATGCGCAACCGGTAGCGATTTTTGCACAGGCGCGCAGCCCGGATGAGCGAAGCGACATCCGGGGCTTCACGATGACTTTCCCGGGGTATCGCTTCGCTCACCCGGGCTACAAGAGTTGCGACCGCACGGCTTCCGCGCCCTCATGCAGCAGCGGCAAAAATCGCTCGATCAACTCCTGAGCCGGCACCCGGTCGACATGGGCGCCCATGTTGATGGCGGCGACGATGACATCGTCATAACGACGCACCGGGACTGAGATCGAGCGGAAATGCGGCTCGGCCTCGCGATCGACCAGCGCGTAACCCTGCGCGCGATCGGCGACGATGCGCGCGAGCAGTGCCTTGGGATCGGTCACCGTCTGCGGCGTCAGCGCCTCGCGCTTCATCGCTTTCAGCCGTGCAGCCAGTTCGGCATCGGTGAGTTGGCCGAGCATGGCGCGGCCGACCGAGGTGCAGAAGGCCGGCAGGCGGTAGCCGATGTCCAGCCCACCTGAAAACATGCGCGCCGGACTGCTGCGCGCGATGAACACGACCTCATCGCCGTCGAGCACCGCGAGCGAGGAGATTTCGTTGGCCGCTATCGCAACGCGATCGAGCACCGGTTGCAGGACCGTGACGAGCTGGCTGGACCGCAGATAGGACGCCGCCAGCGTCAGCACATGTGGCGTCAGCGAGAACAGCTTCCCGTCGCCGCTGACAAAACCGCCGCGCTGAAGCGTGAACAGCATGCGTCGCGCGGTCGCGCGCGGCAGGTCCGCGGCACGGGCGAGATCGCTGAGTGTCATCGGACCCGCCGTCGCTCCGAAGCACTGCAGCAGCCGCAGGCCGCGATCGAGGCTTTCGACGAAATCGGTCGCGCGCTCGTCGTTCTCGTTCCGCTTCAGCTTGGGCATGGTCTCGGGACGATCCTGCAAAATAGTGCTTGCCGCGTGTCCAAGGCATGTCATAATTCGCCCATTCGTTCAATAGGCGAACAAACGCCGCTCCACAAAGGATGCACTCGCCATGATGAGCCAGGAGCAGAACGACCTGATCACCCGCACCGGTGCGAAGGACCCCTGCGGGAAGCTGATGCGGAGCTACTGGCAGCCGGCGGCGCTGGTGGACGAGCTCGACGGCGATCGACCGATCCGCCCCGTCAGACTGCTCGGCGAAAACCTGGTGCTGTTCCGCGACGAGAGCGGGCGTTACGGCCTGATCGATCGCCACTGCGCGCATCGCGGCGCCGATCTCGCCTTCGGACGGCTCGAGCATGGCGGCCTGCGCTGCGCCTTCCATGGCTGGCTGTTCGACGCGACCGGCCAATGCATCGAAACGCCGGCGGAGCCGAAGGATTCAAAACTCTGCCAGAACGTCCGCCAGCGCTCTTATCCCGTGGTGGAGAAGAGCGGCATCCTCTGGGCTTATCTCGGCGAGGGCGAACCGCCGGCCTTTCCGGAACTCGACTGTTTCGTCGCGCCTGATACCCACACCTTTGCGTTCAAGGGGCACATGGCCTGCAACTGGCTACAGGCGCTCGAAGTCGGCATCGATCCCGCGCACGCCTCCTATCTGCATCGCTTCTTCGAGGACGAGGACACCTCGACGGCCTACGGCAAGCAGTTCCGCGGCGCATCGGCAGGCTCCGACTTGCCGATGACGAAGATTTTGCGCGAGTACGACCGCCCGATCATCAATGTCGAGCACACCGAATACGGCCTGCGGCTGATCGCGCTGCGCGAGATCGACGAGGAGCGCACCCATGTGCGCGTCACCAACCAGCTCTTCCCGCACGGTTTCGTCATCCCCATGAGCACGGAGATGACGATCACGCAATGGCACGTGCCGGTCGACGACGAGAACTGCTACTGGTACGCGATCTTCACCAGCTACGCGAAACCCGTCGACAAGCAGAAGATGCGCGACCAGCGGCTCGAGCTCTATGAGCTGCCGGACTACAAATCTCGCAAGAACAGGACCAACGATTACGGCTTCGACCCGCACGAGCAGCAGACGGCGACCTATACCGGCATGGGCACCGACATCAACGTCCACGACCAGTGGGCGGTGGAATCGATGGGCGCGATCCAGGACCGCACCAGGGAGCACCTCGGCACGAGCGACAAGGCGATCGTGCAGTACCGCCGCCTGCTGCGGCAGGAAATCGAGAAGGTCGCAGGTGGCGAGAAGCCGATGCTGCATCTCGACGAGGCCACCGCACGTTCAATCCAGGGCCCGGCGACCATGGACGGCATCGGGCCGACCCGAGGCTGGGAGATCTACTGGATGGAAGTCGACGTCAAGCGCCGCCGCAGCGCGCCGTGGACCGCGCCGGTGCCGAAGGAGATCGCGGACAAGGTGCACCGGCTGACGGCGGCGGAGTAGCGCAGAATGCAAGTCCCTCCTTCGTCATTGCGAGCGAAGCGAAGCAATCCAGAATCCCATCGCGGAGATAGTCTGGATTGCTTCGCTGCGCTCGCAATGACGGAGTATATGAAAACAACTTCGCGTCCAACGACTAGGGGAGTCGCAAAGTGACTTTCGTCGCGCGTCATGCGCTGTGGTCGGATGAGCAGAAGGACGCTGCGACGCGCATACGCCGCATCGTCGAGGAAAAGAACCTCGAGGTCATCCGCCTCGCCTTCCCGGACCAGCACGGCATTTTGCGCGGCAAGACCATCGTCGCGGCCGAGGCGATCGCTTCGCTGGAGAGCGGCTGCTCCATCACCACCACCATGCTCGCCAAGGACACCTCGCACCGCACGGTGTTTCCGGTGTTCACGTCAGGCGGCGGCTTCGGCATGAAGGAAATGGAAGGCGCGGCAGACGTGCTGATGGTCGCCGATCCCACCAGTTTTCGCGTTTTGCCATGGGCGCCGACCACGGGCTGGGTTCTCTGCGACCTCTATTTCAACGACGGCCGTCCCGTGCCGTTCGCGACCCGCGGGCTCTATCGCAAGGTGCTCGACGAGCTCGCAAGTCGCGGCCATGATTTCGTGGCGGGCCTCGAGGTCGAATTCCACATCTTCAAGCTCGACGATCCGCATATGCGGCCCGAGGACGCTGGACAGCCCGGCACGCCGCCCTCGGTGAGCCTGCTCAGCCACGGCTATCAATATCTCACCGAGCAGCGCTTCGATCAGATGGAGCCGGTGCTGGAGATCTTGCGCCGTGACATCGTCGCGCTCGGATTGCCTTTGCGCTCGGTCGAGGTCGAATTCGGGCCGAGCCAGTGCGAGTTCACGTTCGCGCCGAAGAAGGGGCTGGAGCCCGCCGACAACATGGTGCTGTTTCGCTCCGCCGTGAAGCAGATCGCGCACCGCCACGGCTATCACGCCACCTTCATGTGCCGGCCGAAGCTGCCGAACTTGTTCGCGAGCGGCTGGCATCTGCACCAATCGGTCGTCTCACGCGCGAGCGGCGACAATTTATTCATGGCCAAAGACGGCGGCGAGCCGCTCAGCGCGTTCGGCCGCGCCTGGCTTGCGGGCCTGCTCGACCACGCCCGCGCCTCGACCGTGTTCACCACCCCGACCATCAACGGCTACAAGCGCTACCGCTCCTATTCGCTGGCGCCGGACCGCGCCATCTGGGGCCGCGACAATCGCGGCGTGATGATCCGCGTGCTCGGCGCGGCCGGCGATGCCGCCACGCGCATGGAAAACCGCATCGGCGAGCCCGCCGCCAATCCCTATCTCTACATGGCCTCGCAGATCCTCTCCGGCCTCGACGGCGTCGACCGCAAGCTCGATCCCGGCCCGTCGGCCGATGCGCCCTACGAAACCAAGGCGCCGCTCTTGCCGAAGTCGCTGCGCGATGCGGTCAGCGCGCTGAAGGACGATCCGTTCTTCCGCGAAAAGCTCGGTGCCGAGTTCGTCGATTATTACACCCACATCAAGAATGCCGAGATCGACCGCTTCCTGTCCGAGGTGACCGACTGGGAGCACCGCGAATATTTCGAGATATTTTGAGCCGCCGCCAACCGGCCGCCGATCCCCGCAACGCAGCCGGATTTTCCAGGAGTACCATGATGCGGTTGCGCCCGGCGGTCCTGCTATTTTCCCTGATCCTGTCCGCGCCAGCCTTGTCCGCGCCAGCCCTGGCCGACTGGCAGGCGAGCACCGTGCCCGCCCCCGGCCGCGTCAGCGAAATTGATTTGGCGGATAGCGACGTCCGAATTGCAGTTGGCACGAATTGGTACCAATTCGACGCGAAAGCGATGCGCATGGTGCCCGCCGCAGCGCTCGAACATCCGGCGCCGCCGACCGGGGCCCTTGCGGATGGGCGCATCGCGACAGGCCGCGACACCGTCGCGCGTGCTTGGCTCGCCGAGCCGACCGAACGCTATCGCCACGGCGTCCTCGGCGATGCCATCGAGGCCGGCAGCCTGGTGATCGAGCCGCGCGAGGGCGGACAACGCACGCTGCGCCTGGATGGTGACGCCGTGTTCGAAGACTTGGAGCCGCGCGTCGCTGCGATCGGTGGCCGCGAAAGAATTGTGCTGGTCAAATCCTATCTGAAGCGCGGCTCCGCGCTGGTTGTCATCGATCCCGTCTCGACGGCCATCGTTGCGGAGACGCCTCCGATCGGCCACGCTTATGCCTGGCTCAACCCGGCCGGCATCGCCGATTTCGACGGCGATGGCACCACGGATATCGTGCTTGTCCGCCAGCCTCATGTGGTCGGGATTCTCGAAATGTGGTCGTGGCGGCATGATCGTTTGGAAAAATCGACGGAAATTTCCGACGTATCGAACCATTTCATCGGCTCGCGATCGCTGCACATGAGCTTTACGGCCGATTTTGATGGCGACGGCCATCCAGATCTCGCGGTACCGGACCTCGAACGGCGAACGCTGCGGCTCATCGGGTTCGTCGCAGGCCCGCATGACATCGCGCGCATCAGGCTTCCGGCAAGGATCGCGACGAATATCGGCGGCGTGAAATACCGCGATCGTCCCGCACTCGTGTTCGGCCTCGAGGATGGCCGGCTGATGTTGGTCCACGATTAGGATCGCCGGGGCGCCGAGCCAACGACCGCTACTCCGACAGGCCCTCACGCCGGCGTGAGCCGGTTTCGCGCCGGTGCTTCCGACGAAACCTTTGACCTTGCCGACGAAGTCATTTTTCCGCCCGCGCGAAGATGGCCGGAAACGATGGAGGGTTACGATGCCGGGATTGATCAACAACGGAGTTCGATCATGTGGGATCATCTGTTCAGCTTGATTTATCGCCTGTCCTGCCGTGCCACCCTGATCGAAATCGGGATGGGCCGCTCGTCGCGATAGAGGCCCTGCGAATTAGGTAAGACGGATTGACCAGGTAACGGAGGGTGTCATGCGAAAGCTGATCCTGATCGCGGCAATGTCGCTGCTGGCAAGCCAGGCCTATGCCGGCGGACCACGAAGCCTTAGCCTTGCGGCGACAAATGCGAGCCCGCAGACCGCCGAGCAGCCGGCAACGACAGCAGCCACGCCGCCACAAGCTCCGGCGGCAGCGCCCACGAATGTCCAGACGGCGACCACAGTCCCAACTTCAACGCCCCCGGCAGCGACTGCGACGACAACCGCGATCGCTCCGGCCGCAACCCAGTCCAGTGCCGCGCCGGTTGCCAGCGCGAGGGAAACGGCCAAGCCGAAACGTCGCCAGCCATCCACCGAGGCCCGCGTGATCCGCGAACTGCATCGGCATGGGATTTACTGGTGATTGCCACCGTCGTCCTGGCGAAAGCCAGGACCCATCACCCCAACAAGGCGTTTGGCGAAGACTGCCGTTCGGTACTTATACTGCCCACAATAGATAGACCTCGCGGTATGGGTCCTGGCTTTCGCCAGGACGACACCAAGGGAAGCGGCCACGGCGTACCTCACCTCACCGCCCAGCCTCAAATTCCCAGATATTTGTGCTGCAGATCCGGCTCAGCCAACAGCTCGTCCGAGGTGCCGCTCCACACCGTCTTGCCGCGCTCGATGATGGTGTGGCGGTCGCAGATGCGGGCAAGGTGGTCGACGTTCTTGTCGACGACCAGGATCGATTGTCCCCGACTCTTGAGCAGCGACAGGCAGCTCCAGATCTCTTCGCGGATCAGGGGCGCCAGGCCTTCGGTCGCTTCATCGAGGATGAGGAGCTTCGGATTGGTCATCAGCGCGCGGCCGATGGCGAGCATTTGCTGCTCACCGCCGGAGAGCTGGTTGCCCATGTTGGAGGCGCGCTCGGCGAGACGCGGAAACATCACGTAGATCGCCGCCAGCGTCCAGGGATTGCGGCTGTCGAAACGATCGGCGGCGGCCGCGACAAGGTTCTCGCGCACGGTGAGGTTCGGGAAGATCTGCCGCCCCTCGGGGACGAGGCCGACACCGAGTTGCGCAATCCTGTAGGATGGTTGCGTCCGAACTTCCGAGCCCGCAAAGCGGATGCTGCCTGCACGCGCCGGCGTCAGGCCCATGATGGAGCGGATGGTCGTGGTCTTGCCCATGCCGTTGCGGCCCATCAGCGAGACCATCTCGCCTGATTTGACCGACAGCGACAAGCCGAACAGCACCTGGGACAGGCCGTAGCAGGTCTCGATGCCGTCGACCTCGAGCAGCGTGTCACCCACCACTTTTTCATCCATGGTGCGTCACCACATGCGCCTCGCCAAGATAGGCGCGCTTGACGTCCTCGTTCGCCCGGATCGCGGCCGGATCGCCGGAGGCGATGACGCGGCCGTAGACCAGCACCGAGATGCGGTCGGCGAGCGCAAACACCGCCGGCATGTCGTGCTCGACCAGTACGATCGAGACCTCTTTGCGCAGCTCCTGCAGCAGCTGCACCATGCGCTGGGACTCGGTGACGCCGAGGCCCGCCATCGGCTCGTCGAGCAGTAAAAGCTTCGGCTTGCTTGCCAGCGCAACCGCCAGCTCGATCTGGCGACGCTCGCCATGACTGAGCCTCGACACCAGCACATCGGCACGATGAGCGAGACCGACGCGGTCGAGCGCGGCATGCGCGGCATCGCGCAGGCCCTTCTCCTTGCGTGCATCGGCGAAGAAGCGGAACGAGGTGCCGGCATGCGCCTGCGCCGCGAGCGCGACATTGTCGGCGGCGGTGAAATCGAGCAGCAGCGAGGTGATCTGGAACGAACGTGCCAGGCCCAGCGCGCAGCGGCGATAGGCCGGCAGATAGGTGATGTCGCGCCCCGCCAGCGAGACGCTGCCGGAATGCGGCTCCAGATGTCCGGTGAGCTGGCTGATCAGCGTGGTCTTGCCGGCGCCGTTCGGGCCGATGATGGCGTGCAGCTCGCCCGCCGCGACGTCGAGCGAGACGTTGTCGGTCGCAATGATGCCGCCGAAGCGACGCACCAGCCTGTCGACGCGGAGCAGCGGTTCAGCCACGGTTGAACCTCCCGAGCAGGCCCATGATGCCGCCGCGGCCGAACAGCACGATCAGCAGCAGCATTGGGCCCATGATCAGCGCCCAGTATTCGGTGAGCTGCGACAAGAACTCTTCCAGCAGCAAATACACCACCGCGCCGAGGACCGGACCGAACAGCGTGCCCATGCCCCCGAGGATCACCATCACCATGAGGTCGCCGGAGCGAGTCCAGTACATCACGGCCGGGCTGACGAAATCGGTGTTGTTGGCGAGCAGCGCGCCGGCAAGGCCGCACATCATGCCCGAGATGACGAAGCAGACCAGCTGGTAGCGCTTCGAGGGAAAGCCGATCGCCTGCATGCGCTGTTCGTTGGAGCGCAGGCCCTGCAGGACGAGGCCGAAGCGCGAATTGGCGATGCGCCAGATCAGGAAAACCACGCCGAACAGGCATGCGAGGCAAAGATAATAGAACTGCGTGCGGTTCGACAGATTGATCAATCCGGAGAAGTCGCTGCGCTTGTAGACGGTGAGGCCGTCATCGCCGCCATAACGCGCCAGCCCCGAGGCGACGTAATAGGCCATCTGCGCGAAGGCGAGCGTGATCATGATGAAGTAAACGCCACGCGTGCGAAGCGAGAGCGCGCCGATCACGACGGCGTAAGTCGCGGAAGCCGCAAGCGCGACCGGAAACTGGATGAAGCCGCTTCCCACGCCTTCCTGCGCCAGCATGCCGACCGCGTAGCCTCCGATGCCGAGATAGGCGGCGTGGCCAAAACTCATCATGCCGCCAAAACCCATGATGAGGTTGAGGCTCGCGGCCGCCAGCGCCAGGATGACGATGCGCGTGAACAGCGTCAGGATGAAGATGTTGCCTGAGAGTTGCGAATAGAGCGGCAGCAGCACGAGGCCCGCCAGCATCAGGGCCGTGACGGCCTTGCTCACAGTGAATGACTTCATCGACGGTTGGCCGGAAACAGCCCCTCCGGCCGCACCACCAGCACGATCGCCATCAGCAGATAGATCAGCATGGACGACAGCGCGGGCGCGGCGGTGGAGGCCGCGGCGCCGCTCAGCACCTGCCGCAACAGATTGGGCAGGAAGGCGCGGCCGAGCGTGTCGATCATACCGACGAAGATCGCGGCCAGGAACGCGCCGCGGATCGAACCGATGCCGCCGATCACGATGATGACGAAGGCGAGGATCAGGATGTTCTCGCCCATGCCGATCTGCACGGTGAGGATCGGCGCCTGCATCAACCCGGCAAGACCGGCGAGCGCGGCACCGAGGCCGAACACCAGGGTGTAGAGCAGCTTGATGTTGATGCCGAGCGCGCCGATCATCTCGCGATTGGAGGCGCCGGCGCGGATCAACATGCCGATGCGGGTGCGCATCACGCCGAGATAGAGCAGCAACGCAACCAGCAGCGCCACGACGATGATTGCGAGGCGATAGGCGGGATAGTGGATGCCCGGCAGGATCGGCACTGGCACCGTGAGCCAGGCCGGCAGCGGCAGCGCAAGCCCGGCCGGGCCCCAGATCAGCCGCACGGCTTCGTTGAAGAACAGGATCAGGCCGAAGGTCGCGAGTACGTGGTCGAGATGGTCGCGTCCGTAGAGATGCCGCAGCGCGGTCATCTCGAGCACGATGCCGAGCACGAGGGTTGCGCCGAGCGCCAGCAGCGCGCCGAGCAGGAAGCTGCCGGTCCAGGCTGCGAAGGTCGCGGCGAAATAGGCGCCCATCATGTAGAGCGAGCCGTGCGCGAGGTTGACGAGATCCATGATCCCGAACACCAGCGTCAGGCCGGCGGCGAGCAGGAACAGCAGCAGGCCGAACTGCAATCCGTTCAAGAACTGTTCGACGACGAGCAGCATCAAAACTCTTTCAGGCGCACGCAGGTTCGCGCCGATGTTCGAACACGGTCGCCATCAGTGAAAGAGCTCCCCCTGCCTGTACAAGGCGGAAAAATGGGTAATGGCAGTATCGTTCCGAGGCAAGAGCGATTCGACACCCAACCTGCACTTTGTTGCATGCCGATGCATCCGATCGATCTCGGCCCTGCAATCGGCCTTGCAAGAAGACTGCCGCGCAGGATGGGTCAACCTGCCGCACCCAAAGCGGATCACCCTCCCTCCGTTGCCGGAGAGAGGGTGTGAGTTCGTCGCAACTTTGAGAAGGCTACGCCTAGTGCGATGTCATCTGCCGGGGAAAGTCATCCGGCTCGGCGAGCACGCTGTTGGCCGTCGAGGCCTCCAGCGCCGCCATCCGGAACAGATAGGCGAGCGTCGCCAATCCGGTGTCTTCCGCCATCTGCGCGAGCTCGAGCGCCATGTCGGACATGTAGCCGAGATTTTCGTCCTTGATCTGCGCCATGATCTGGCTGTCCCGCATCATGTTCGACATCTCAGGCGCTCTTCCGTTGCGCGGCAGCGAGGCCGCAGAGGTTGGCACGGGCGACGGCGTCCAGACGCGGGCCGTCCTGTTGCACGACGCTTGTCATCCCGAGACGGTCACACACGACATCGAGCGACTCTTGACGGACCTCGATCGTGGCCGCCATCGTCCAGGAATTCTCGACCAGCGCCGGCAATCCCAGCGGCGTGACGACGAATCCGATCTCGTGGAAGCGCGGCAGCCACCAGGTCTCCATGACAAGACAGAGACGCTCGATGCCCTGATCGAGACAGAACTCCTGCGCCGCCGCCATCAATTGCCAATTGAACGCGCCGTCGCGGCGCTCGCGCGAAACGAAGAAGCGTGACCATTCCCATACCAGCGGGTTCGAGGGGCAGCCGCGCACCGCGGCGAGATGCGGGAAAACCTCGCTCATCATCGTCGGCCTGGTGGTAGGATAAAGACGGGAGCCGCCGAGCACCCGGCGATTTTCGAGAGCCAGCAGGTAGACCGCGTCCTCATTGTCGTAGGCGTCGACCTCGCGGCCATCGGGCTTGCGCAGCGCCTCCCATTTCCGCTCCTCGACAAAAATCTCGTGACGCAACCTGAAATGTTGCTCGAGAACGTCCTCGTAGAGGTGCCGGTTGACGGCAGAAATCACATGAATCATTTATTCCCCCATTTTTCGAAATAATGGGGAATCCTCACGGAAAACGGCCAAACCGACTACTGGGAAATTTCCCAGTAGGCGTGGATTTCAGGGGGTGATGATTCTGTGGCGGATTGCGATCGCGACCGCATGCGTCCGGTTGACGGCACCAAGCTTGCGCGCGGCAGTTGCAAGATGCTCTTCGGCGGTGCGCTGCGTGATATGCAGGATCTCGCCGATCTCCCAGGCCGACTTGCCCTGCGAGGCCCAGGCAAGCACCTCCCGCTCGCGCGGGGTAAGACGCATCGATCGATGCGGCGCCGGATTGAGAAGGCGGCGAATGTGATCGAAGCCGTACATCCCGATCAGGTGCAGCGCCGGCTTGCTGCGCGCATTGAGATCGAGGTGAACGCCACCGAGCGAGACGCCGGCCTCGTAGCCGGTCAATCCATGGATCGGCACGACGAAGCCGCGCGACATGCGGAAATCGGCAGCGCGCCGCATCACCTCCACAGCGCCCGGCTCCAGCTCCGGATCGTACGGCGCCTCAGACCACTCGAAAGGATTCACCGTCTGTCGGCATTTGCGGATCACGGGATCCACGCGGTCGTAGCCTTTTTGGGTATAGAGGCTGAACCACTCCGCCGGCCACTTCTTGGCGAGCACCATCTGGGAAAAGCGCTGATCGGGATTCGGCAAGCCGGTGACGATGATGTGCTCGAAGCCGTAGCGCCCGAACGCGGTCGCAAGCGCATCCATGGCGTCCGGAACCTTGGTATAGGCTCCAAGCCCCTCAATGAAGTCGAGCGCTTCCCGGCCATAATCCACGGCGGACATCGGTGCGTTTCCTGACCCTCGCTGTGCGATATAGCACGTCTTTGGGCACTGCCTCAATTCATGGTTTCCGTAGTTTCCCGGTATCCCATTGACCCCGAAGGCTTGATCTACTTGTGGAAGAAGTGACGTCAAGATACACCTACGATGTCTGAAGCGGGGAACCACGATGGAAGACGAGGACATCGCCCTCAACAGCGTGCTCGGCCTGGAACTCAACCGCGTATTTTTCGCCGTCCGCGAAACGGCAAACAAGCAGAAGATCATCGAGTTCGCACGCGGGGTGCTGCAAAGCGAGCGCGGCAAGCCGGCAGAGAGCGCCACGCCGGACGGACCGGCGAGTTAGCACGCAATTGCGGCAACCGACGCCGCTGCGACAGCTCGTGCGCCGACGGCGCCCTGCCATTTGAACGCGCAGATTTTAGTCGAACACGCGCACAGCGAAGTTGGCTTTCCTTTTCCCTTGTGAGCAGGTTGGTGAATCAGCCACGGTCTCTTGCCCCGGACGCAGCGCAGCGTCTCTTCGGCCGTACGCTGCAGAGCCGGGCTCACCCAGCCGCAACTTACCCTTTGGCTTTCTCGCCCCGGCTCTGCACCGCAACGCTAAACGCGTTGCGGCGTGTCCGAGACACGAGAGTCCCGTGCACATCAACGCTCACTTGCCGCTGGATGATGTCACGCCTCCCGTGAGATGATCGCCGCCGCGATCCTCTTTCGGGATGTTCAGGACATGATGACGCTGCGCCAGGTTGAAGTGATCCGGGCCGTGATGGTGACGGGCACCATTGGCGGTGCGGCGAAGCTGCTGAACGTTTCGGCGCCGGGCATCAGCCGCCTCGTCAAATACACCGAGCGCTCGCTCGGCATCCGCTTCTTCCAGCGCCAGAACGGACGCTATTTCCCTACCCCGGAAGCCGAGAACATCTTCGAGCAGATCAACGGCGTCTACAAGAAGGTCGACGACCTCTCCGAGATCATTTCCAAGATCGGACGCGGCGGATTGTCGGAATTGCGCATCGGCTCGGTGCCGAGCATTTCGCAAGTCATGGTGCCGCGCGCGATCGAGCGGGTCCGGCGGCGCTATCCGGATCTCGGCATCGACATCAACATCCTCAAGCTCGAGGAAGCCATCGACTATCTCCTGCTCGGCCGCGGCGAGTGCGTTGCGATGAGCTACCGGCTCGAACATTCCGGGCTCGATTTCTTGCCGCTCGCCTCCGGCGAACTCTATTGCATCGTGCCGCCGGGCCACGAGCTCGCCGGCCGCAAGCAGGTCTCCGCCGCCGAGATCACGCGCTATCCGCTGATCGGCATCGATCCCAACGACCCCTACGGCCGGATCATGGCCGAGATCTTCGCGCGCCACCGGCTCGCGTACAACATCACCATCCGCGCCCGCTTCGGCACCACGGTCTGCGCGCTGGTGAAGGCGGGGCTCGGCATCGCCATCATCGACCAGTTCACGGTAGCCCATGGGGGCTATCCCGGCATCGAGCTGATCAAGATCACCGAGCCGACGCGATTCGACACCTATATCGCGGTGAAGCGCGGCGCGCCGCTGTCGCTTCATGTCGAGTATTTCATCGAGTCCCTGCGCGCGGAGATGCGCGCGGTCGAGCCGACGCGGGCCAAAGGCAGGGCCGCGCCGCCACGGGGGCGGAAGAGATAACATTATGTTAGGTTTGGAGGACAAAAGGGTAATTGTGTTAGGCCGAGGAAAGACTATCGTTCCTAGGGGAAGCCCCTTGGAATTGGGCGGATCTCCCCGCTAATGGCCGGGATCAAACGCTCCCAACGAGACGATAGCGAACCATGTCAAAGCGCGGACCCGCCGCATCCAAAAAGCTCCTGACCGGCCTGATCGGCGCACCCATCGCGCATTCCGCCTCCCCTGCCATGCATGAGCGCGCCGCGGAGGGGCTTGGCCTGCGCGGACATTATCAGCTTATCGAAGTGGCCGGCGCCGGCTCGGCCGAGCTCGCCATGATGCTGGAAGGCGTGCGGCGGCTCGGCTTTGCCGGCGTCAACGTCACTTTTCCCTACAAGGAGGCGGTGGTCCCGCTGCTCGATGAACTGGCACCGGGGGCGGCCGCCATGGGGGCGGTCAACACCGTCGTTGTCAGGAACGGCCGGCTGATCGGCCACAACACCGACACGACGGGCTTTGCGCGCGCCGTCGCGCCGCTGCTGGCACGCTCTGGAAACGCGGTCGCCGTGATCGGCACCGGCGGCGTCGGCAAGGCGATCGCCTTTGCGCTGGCAAGCCTTGACGTGACCGACATCCGCATCTTCGACAGCGAGCCGGCACGCGCCGAAAAACTCGCCGCGCTGCTCGTCAAGCAGGGTGGCGCCAGGGTCGCCGCAAGCGTCGAGGCCGCGCTCGACGGCGCAACGGGCCTCGTCAACGGCACGCCGGTCGGCATGCTGCCGAACCGGGAAACGCCGGTCGCGCCGACGCTGCTGCGTCAAAGCCTGTGGGTCGCCGACGCCGTCTATTCGCCGCTCATCACGCCGCTGCTGGCGGCTGCCCAAGCCAAGGGCGCGCGGATCATGACCGGCCGGGAGCTTGCGATCTACCAGGCCGCCGACGCTTTCGAGCTGTTCACGGGCCTTGCCCCATCGACCGAGATCATGGGAGAGGCTTTTGACGAGGTGATGGCGGCCCGAAGCTCAGCCTATCACGCAGCGTAAACCAAGCGGCCGGACACAAGGCCGCGGACACCATCACGAAACAGGAGGAGAGACCATGAAATCGACTTTGCTGGCGGGCGCCCTGCTAGCCTTCGCGACTGCAACCAGTGCCCACGCCCAGGCGATCAAGCTTGCCGACGTCGCCGAGCTTTCCGGGGGCGGCGCCACCGTCGGCACCAATTGGAAGAACGGCATCGACCTCGCGATCGAGGAGATCAACGCCAAGGGCGGCGTGCTCGGCCGCAAGCTCGAAGTCACTCATGCCGACTCGCAGTCCAACCCGGGCGTCGCGCGCGCGCAGGTGCAAAAGGCGCTCGACGCCGAGCCCTATGTGCTGCTCGGACCCGGCTATTCCGGCTCGGTGAAGGTGACCGCGCCGCTGGCGGCCGAGGCCGGCATCGCGCAGATCATGGGCGGCGAAGCCGCCGAGCTGACGCAAGGCGGAAACAAATTCCTGTTCCGCACCTCGTTCGGCCAGCAATCGTCGATGCCGAAGGTCGCCAAATACATTCACGACGACATGAAAGCGAAGTCAGTCGCGGTGGTCTGGGTCAACAATGACTTTGGCCGCGGCGGTCGCGATGTCGTCATCAAGGAGCTCGACCGTCTCGGCTCCAAGGTCGTCGCCGATCTCTCCACCGAGGCGGGCCAGGCCGATTTCGCCGCCGACGTCGGCAAGATCAAGGCCGCCAATCCCGACGCCGTGTTCGTCTATTTGAACGAGGAAGAGAGCGCACGCATCCTCAAGGAGCTGAAGCGCCAGGGCGTCACCGCGCCGCTGATGGGCGAGACCACGCTGATCGGGCAGAAGGTGATCGAGCTCGCGGGCGATGCCGCCAACGGCGCGCGCGGCCATGTCGGCCTCACCACCGATGCGCCGGTCGACCTGATCAAGGCGTTTCGCGACAAGTTCGCGAAGAAGTACAATTACGTGCCCGACCATAACGGGCTGAAAGGCTATCTCGCGGTCTACATGGTGAAGGCCGCGACCGAAAAGATGGGCAAGGTCGACTCCAAGGCGTTCGCCGACACGCTGCACGGCCTGACCATCAAAGCCGCGGACGAGCCGGGCATCCTAATGGACGTCACCTTCAGCGACACCGGCGACATCGACCGCCAGAGCTTCTTGGTCGAGGTGGTCGAAGGCAAGCAGGTCGTGAAGCAGGTGCTGCCGAAGGTGAAGTGAGGTGTTCTTCGCCTCTCCCCGCGTGCGGGGAGAGGTCGGAATTTGCGCAAGCAAATTCCGGGTGAGGGGGAGCCTCCACGAGTCCAACTCTCAGCGACCTCGCGGAGGGGGGGGGGGGGGGGGGGGGGGGGGGGGGGGGGGCGGGGGGGGGGGGCCGCCCCGCGGGGGGGGGGGGGGGGGGAG
>NZ_JBVVPL010000026.1:88936-112249 GCF_055807615.1 Bradyrhizobium sp. MV1.5
CCGCGGGGGTGGGCCGGCCGCCCCCCCCCCCCCCCCCCGCCGCCGCCCCCCCCCCCCCCCCCCCCCCCCCCCCCCCCCCCCCCCCCCCGCCGCCCCCCCCCCCCCCCCCCCGACCCTCTCCCCGCAAGCGGGGAGAGGGAGAAGAGAGAGAGGGGAAAATGTCCAATCTGTTCGATCTTCTGGTCGCTGGACTTGCCACCGGCGCGATCTATGCGCTGGTCGCGGTCGGCTTCACGCTGCTGTGGCAGACCTCGCAGACCATCAACTTCGCGCAGGGCGAGTTCGTGATGCTGCCGGCGTTCCTGATGCTCGCGGCGATGCATGCCGGCGCGCCGTTCTGGCTCGCGATCATCCTCGGCATCCTGCTCTCGATGCTCCTGCTCGGCCTCGCCTTCAAGATGCTGCTGGTGGATCCGATGATGCGCCACGGCGTGCTGCCGCTCGCGATCGCGACCATGGCGCTCGCGATCGGCCTCAAGGAGGCTGTAAAACAGTTCTTCAGCGCCGAAGCCTCACCCTTCCCCTCGATCGTGCCGACCGGCGACGTCTCTATCCTCGGCCATGCCGTCTCGCTGCAAAGCATCGGCGTCCTCGTCCTCGCCATCCTTGCCGTCTTCGGCTTGACTGCGCTTCTCAACCGCACCTCGCTCGGCCACCAGATGCAGGCGGCGGCGCAGAACCCGACGGTGGCGCGCATCATCGGCGTCCCTGTCGAGCGCATGATTCTCCTGACCTTCCTGATCAACGCGTTCCTGGTCGCTCTCGCGTCGCTGTTGATCACGCCGATCTACCTCGCGAAATTCACGTCCGGCGAGGTGCTGGGCCAGGCCGCCTTCATCGCCGCGATCGTCGGCGGGTTCAACCAGGTGCGCGGCGCGATCGCAGGCGGCCTCCTGATCGGCGTGCTCGACAATCTCGCGGCCGCCTATGTCTCGACGCAGTACCGCGCCGCCGTGCCGATGATCTTCCTGATCGCCGTCATCCTGTTCCGGCCGCAGGGCCTGCTCGGCCGCGCCGAGGAGCGCACCGTATGAGCGGCTTCGCCAAACCTCTCAAGATCGCGTTCGGCCTCACCGTCTTCGCTGCGCTGATCGTCGTCCCCATGAACTTCAACCGCTATGGCCTGTTCATCCTGAGCCAGTGGGCGGTGATGGCCATCGCCGCAATGGGCCTCAACCTCACGCTCGGCTATGCCGGCCAGGTCTCGCTGGCGCAGGGCGCCTTCGTCGGCATCGGCGCTTACGCCGCAGCGATCATGACCACGCATGGCTGGCCGCTTCCGGCGGCGATCGTCGTCGCGATCGCCTTGAGCTTCGCGGTCGGCTGGGTGCTCGGCTATCCCGCGCTGCGGGTGCAGCACCACTACCTCGCCTTCGTCACGCTTGCCTTCTCCACGCTGGCCTTCCTGGTATTTCGCAACGAGAGCTGGCTCACCGGCGGCATCTACGGCATCTCCAACATTCCGCGTCCGCACATCTTCGGCATCGCCACCAACAAGCCGCTGCCGTTCTACTATGTCTGTCTCGGCTCGCTCGCGATCGTGTCGCTCGCGGTGTGGTGGCTGATCCGCTCGCCCTGGGGCCGCGCCTTCATGGCGCTGCGCGAAAACCCGCTGCGGGCGCAGTCGCTGGGCGTCGACACGCGACGCTATACGCTGATGGCGTTCGCGATCGGCTCCGCGCTCGGTGGCGTCGCCGGCGCGCTCTATGCGCCGCTGACGCAATATATCGATCCCGTGCCGTTCAACCTGTCGCTCTCGCTCGACCTCCTGATGATGGTGATCGTCGGCGGCGCCGGATTCTTCCTGGGCCCGTTCCTGGGCGCGATGATCGCGGTGCTGCTGCCGGAATGGCTGCGCTTCACCGAGGGCTATTATCTGATGCTCTACGCGATCGCGGTGATGGGGCTGCTGATCTGGTCGCCGACCGGCATTTTGGGAATCCTCGACCGCTATCTCGCCGAGCGGCGAACCAAGGCGGCCTCCGCCCAGCGCGCCGTCGCAAAGTCCCGGCTGGAGACGGTGCAATGAGCGCGGTCCTCGAAGTCACCGACATCAAGAAGAATTTTGGCGGCATCAGCGCCGTCGGCGGCGTCTCTTTTGACGTCCACGAGGGCGAGATCCTCGGCCTGATCGGCCCGAACGGCTGCGGCAAGTCGACCCTGTTCAACTGCATCCTCGGCCAGCTCACGCCGGGCGGCGGCGAGGTCAAGCTCGACGGCAAGGTCGTCACGGGCTTGCGACCCGCCGAGCTCAACAAGCTCGGGGTCAGCCGCACCTTCCAGCTCCTGCAGGTGTTCCCAAAACTCTCGGTGCGCGAGAACCTGATCCTCGCGGGACAGGAGCACCAGGGCAGCATGGCCTCGCGACTGGTCGGCCGCTCCGATGCCGGCCTGACGGAGGCCGCCAACCAGATGATCGGCTTTTTCAAGCTCGATCATCTCGCCGACGAGCCGGCCGGCGGGCTGTCCTATGGCCAGCAAAAACTGCTCGACGCCGCAATGGCCTTCATGGGCGGGCCGCGCCTGGTGCTGCTCGACGAGCCCGCCGGCGGCGTGAACCCGTCGATGTTGACGGACCTGAAGGAGCGGCTGGTGGCGATCAACCGCGAGAAGAACGCCACCTTCGTCGTGATCGAGCACAACATGGAATTCGTGATGTCGCTGTGCTCGCGCGTGATGGTGATGGCGGAAGGCAAGGTGCTGGCAATGGGACGGCCCGACGAGGTCCGCAAGGACCCCGCCGTGATCGAAGCCTATCTCGGACATTGAGGAACCAGCCATGAGCGATCCGATCCTCTCGGTTCACAATCTCGTCGGCGGCTACGGCAAGATGACGATCCTGAACGGCACCACCTTTGCCGTGCCGCAGGCGACCATCACCACCATCATCGGCCCGAACGGCGCCGGCAAGTCGACCGTGTTCAAGGCGATCTTCGGCCTGCTCAAGCTGCGCGAGGGCAAGATCAGCTTCGCCGGCCGCGACGTCACCAATTTGAGCCAGCGCGCGCTGCTTAATGCCGGCATCTGCTACGTGCCGCAGGGCCGCAACATCTTTCCCGAACTGTCGGTGCGACACAACATCGAGCTTGGCGGCGTTTCGGCGGGCAAGGGCATCGACCTACAGAGCCGGATCGAGGCTGCGCTCGACCTGTTCCCGGCGCTGCGGCGGAAATCGCCGCAGCAGGCCTCCACGCTGTCCGGCGGCGAGCAGAAGCAGCTCGAAATTGCGCGCTCGCTGCTGCTCGAACCGAAGCTCGTGCTGATCGACGAGCCCTCGATCGGCCTGTCGCCACTGATGGTGCAGCAGACTTTCGACATCCTGAAGAGCTTGCGCGACGGCGGCGTCACCATTCTGATGATCGAGCAGAACGCACGCTCGGCGCTGGAGATTTCCGACATCGGCATCGTGCTCGAACTCGGCCAGACCCGCATGGTCGACGGCGCGAAGCGCATTTTGCATGATCCCCGCATCGGACAATTGTTCCTCGGCGGCGCGATGGAGGACAACGCAGCATGACCAAACGCTCGATCGCAACGGTCTCTCTCTCCGGCGCTCTCGACGAAAAGCTCCGCGCCATCGCGTCTGCAGGCTTCGACGCCGTCGAGATCTTCGAGAACGATCTGCTGTCGTTCGGCGCCGGCCCCCGCGACATCGCAAAGCTCTGCCGCGACCTCGACCTAGAAATCTGCGCGTTTCAGCCGTTCCGTGATTTCGAGGGCATGCCGGAGCCGCAGCGTTCGCGCAACTTTGCCCGCGCCGAACGCAAGTTCGACCTGATGCAGGAGCTCGGCACCGATCTGCTGCTGATCTGCTCCAACGTATCGCCGGCCGCGCTCGGCGGCATCGACCGCGCCGCGGATGATTTTCGCGAGCTCGGCGAGCGCGCGGCCAAACGGTCTTTGCGCGTCGGCTACGAGGCATTGGCCTGGGGACGTCACGTCAACGATTACCGCGATGCATGGGAAATCGTGCGGCGCGCCGATCACCCCGCGATCGGAATCATTCTCGACAGCTTTCATGCGCTGGCCCCCGGCTTTCCGGTCCGCGCGATGGCCTCGATCCCCGGCGACAAGATCTTCCTGGTCCAGCTTGCGGATGCGCCGAAGCTCGAGCTGGACATCCTCTCCTGGAGCCGGCACTTCCGCTCCTTCCCCGGCCAGGGCGATCTGCCGGTCGGCGAGTTCATGGCGGCGATCGCGGCGACCGGCTATGCCGGGCCGCTGTCGCTGGAGATCTTCAACGACCAGTTTCGCGCCGGCTCGGCCGTGCAGACCGCGGTCGACGGCCTGCGTTCGCTGATCCTGCTGGAGGACCAGCTTGCACCGGATTGGCCAAAGCTCGTCAGCGAACCCTTGGCGCCCAAGCCCAAAAGTGGAGGCACGGGATTCATCGAGTTTGCCGTCAACGAGACCAAGGCCGGCGAACTCGCCCGCCTGCTTGCGCAGCTCGGTTTCCGAAAGACCGGCAAGCATCGCAGCAAGACGGTGGAGCGCTGGTCGCAGGGCAAGGTCGAGCTCGTCGTCAACTCCGAGACCGACGGCTTTGCGCATTCGCACTACGTGACGCATGGCCCCGGCGTCTGCGCCATCGCGCTCGACGTCGACAATGCCGGCCTCGCTATGCAGCGCGCCGAAACACTGAAAGCGCGCACCTTCTACCAGCCGGTCGGACCGGGCGAGCTCGAGATTCCCGCAATTCACGGCGTCGGCGGCAGCTTGCTGTATTTCCTCGATCAGGCCGGCAAGAATTGGGACACGGATTTCGAACAAGTCCCGAGCGACGCTCGCGCGGACGCCCTGCTGGCCGTCGATCACATCGCGCAGTCGATGCCCTATGACGAGATGCTGTCGTGGCTGCTGTTCTACACCGGCATCCTCGACCTCGAGCGGCTGCCGCAGATGGAGATCGCCGATCCCAGAGGCCTCGTGCAGAGTCAGGCCGTCATCAACGGCGACCAGAGCCTGCGCTTCGTGCTCAACGGCTCATCCGCCAACCGCACGCTGCCGGCCCGCTTCATCTCGGAGTTTTTCGGCTCGGGCGTGCAGCACGTCGCATTCACGTGCCGGGACATTTTTGCGGCGGTCGCGGAGATGCGCAAGCGCGGCGCGGATTTTTTGGATATCCCGGACAATTACTACGACGACATCGAAGCCAAATACGACCTCGCACCCGAGCTGATGACGCAGCTGCGCGCCAACCACATTCTCTACGACCGCGAAGGCGACGGGGAGTTCTTCCAGGTCTATACCCACATCTTCGACGAGCGGTTCTTCTTCGAGATCGTGGAGCGACGGGATTATCAGGGCTTCGGCGCGGCCAATGCCGGGATTCGGCTTGCGGCGCAGGCGCGCGAAGTGCGGCCTGCGAGCATGCCGCGGGTGTAAGCTCTCTTTTTCCCTCTCCCCTTGTGGGAGAGGGTGGATCGCCGCAAGCGGCGAGACGGGTGAGGGGTTCTCTCCGCTAACTCGATAGACTTTGCTTTGCGGAAACAACCCCTCATCCGGCGCTTCGCGCCACCTTCTCCCACAAGGGGAGAAGGTGCAGCAACGCTTGCGGCTACACCGCCCTCACTTCATCGCGCATTTGTCGTGGAAGCGATCCTGGTCGTTCTCGACGATGGTCGCGACCGTCTTGAGCGAGAGCTGGCCTTCGCCGTCCTTGACCACGTCCTGCAGGTAGAAGTTCTGCACCGGGATGTGATTCTTGCCGTACTTGAAGGGGCCGCGCAGCGATTTGAAGTTGGCCTTCTCCATCTCGGCCTTCATCGCTTCCTTCTTGCTGGTGTCGCCCTTCACCGCGACCACGGCGCTGTTGACGAGCTGGGCCGCATCATAGGCTTGCGCGCCGTAATAGGTCGGGCGCAGCCCGGGGTACTTCTTGCGATAGTCGGCGACGAAGCGCTTGTTCTGCTCATTGGGCAGATCATTCACCCATTCCTGCGCACCGGGAACGCCGAGCGCGTTCTCCTTCTGCAACGGCAGCGACAGCTCGTCGACGGTGAAGGCCGTGTAGAGCGGCATCGTGCTCTTCAGCCCGGCCTGCGCATATTGGTTGAGGAACTGCACGCCGGCTGCACCCGGATAGAACACGAAGATCGACTCGGCGCCCGAGGCCCGCGCCTTGGAGAGCTCGGCGGAGAAGTCGAGCTGGCTCGGCCAGACCGTGTATTCCTCGCCCTTGACCTCGCCCTTGAACGTGCTCTTCACGCCCGCGAGCATGTCCTTGCCGGCGGCGTAGTTCGGGCCGATCAGGAACACGCTCTTGACGCCCTTCTGGTTCATGTAGAGACCCATCGCGGCCGGCGTCTGGTCGTTCTGCCACGAGGTCGAGAACACGTAGGGCGAGCAGAGCTCGCCCGCGAGCTGCGACGGACCGGCATTGGCCGAGATCAGGAAGGTCTGCGAATCCACGGCGGTCTTGAGCGAGGCCAGCAGCACGTTCGACCAGATGTAGCCGACGATGAAATCGACCTTGTCGGACTGCACCAGCTTCTCGGTCTTCTGCTTGCCGACGTCGGGCTTCTGCCCGTCGTCCTCGTAGATCACCTCGACCGGCTTGCCGTCCATCTTGCGGCCGATGTGATCGAGCGCGAGCTCGAAGGAGTTGCGCATGTCGTTGCCGATTACGGCGGTCGGGCCGCTGAAGGTCGAAACGAAGCCGATCTTGATGGTGTCGCCGGCGGATGCCGGGCCTGCCAGCACCAGCGCAGCCGCGCCCGCCAACCAGAATGCCGTTCTCATAGCCACTCCCCTCCATATTATTATGCCCGCAAGCGGGGGTGATTGCCGCCCCGGGTCATCTCTATTGAACGCAAAATCTGTCGCGCCGCCAATGGCTCAGCGCCGGCCCTGCATCATATTTCGCCCCGAACGGCGATAGCAAGAAATATAATTCTACTTACTTAGACGGAGGCTGCGGCGCTTTTTCGCGGGACAGCGATACACTCGATGCCCTTGGCCTATGCAGCGATTGATGACGGCTATTGGACCGCCGCGCCTGATCAGCGCTTAGATGAGGATAGTGCCGCGAGATTCGGAGAGGCGCATCATGACCACGACACCGCATCGCGTCGTCATCGTCGGAGCCGGTTTCGGCGGGCTGGAGACGACCTACCGGCTCGCCGGCAGCCCGGTCGAGATCACGCTGATCGACCGCCGCAACCATCATCTGTTCCAGCCGCTGCTCTACCAGGTCGCGACCGCCTCGCTCGCCACCAGCGAGATCGCCTGGCCGGTCCGGCACCTGATGCGCGACCGGCGCGATGTGACGACGCTGTTTGCGACCGTCAGCGGCGTCGATGCCGACAGGCGCTGCGTGCTGATCGACGACGGCAGCGAGGTGCCTTACGACACGCTGGTGCTCGCCACCGGCGCGCGGCACGCCTATTTCGGCCACGACGAATGGGAGCAGTTCGCGCCGGGCCTGAAGACGCTGGAGGACGCAACGACGCTGCGGCGTCACATCCTGGTGGCGTTCGAGCACGCCGAGCGCGAGACCGATCCGGCCAAGCGCGCGGCGCGGCTGACCTTCGTCATCGTCGGCGCCGGTCCAACGGGCGTGGAGCTCGCGGGGACAATCGCCGAGATGGCGCACCACACCTTGCCAGCCGACTTCCGCAACATCGACACCAACAAGGCGCGCGTGGTGCTGATCGAGGCGGGTCCTCGCGTGCTGGCAGGCTTTCCCGACGACCTCTCGGCCTACGCGCAGGCCTCGCTGGAGAAGATCGGCGTCGAGGTCGTGCTCGGACAGGCCGTCACCGAGATCAATCGCGAGGGCGTGGTGTTCGGCGGCAAGCTGCTCGAAGCCAAGACACGAATCTGGGCCGCCGGCGTGCGCGCCTCGCCCGCGGCCGAGTGGCTGGGCGCCCCGGCCGATCGTGCCGGACGGGTGCAGGTCGAAAACGATCTTACGATCCCCGGTCATCCCGAAATCTTTGCGATCGGCGACACCGTTCTGATCAACGCCTGGGACGGCAAGCCCGTGCCAGGCATCGCGCCGGCCGCCAAGCAGCAGGGCCGTTACGTCGCCGAGACCATCAAGGCGCGGCTGCGCAAAGAGCCGACGGGCCCGTTCCGCTACAAGCACTCCGGCAGCCTCGCCCAGATCGGCAAACGGCTCGCGGTGATCGATTTCGGCCGCATCAAGCTGCGCGGCACCATCGCGTGGTGGATCTGGGGCATCGCCCACATCTACTTCCTGATCGGCTTGCGCCACCGCCTCAGCGTCGCGCTGAGCTGGCTCTGGATCTACGCCCGCGACCAGCGCGCAGCCCGGCTGATCACGCAGGGATCGAGCAAGGTGGTGTAGTTCTTTTCCTTCTCCCCTTGCGGGAGAAGGTGGCACAGGCGGCCTTCGGCCGCCGTTCTTGAAAACGCCGATGCTTCGCATCGGCTATGGCGCCGGATGAGGGGTCTGTCTCAGCGCGTGAGATTGTGCGCGAGGAGAGAACCCCTCACCCGGCTTCGCTTTCGCGAAGCCACCCTCTCCCGCAAGGGGAGAGGGTGCAGCAGCGCCCGCGGAAACTCTAGTCCTACTTCACCAACTGGCACCCACCTTCCGCCAGCGGTCGAAACGCCTGCTCCGCCGGGATCGTCGAGACCAGCTTGTAATAGTCGTACGGATATTTCGACTCCTCCGGCTTCTTCACCTCGAACAGATACATCGGATGCACGACGCGGCCGTCCTGGCGGATCGCGGTGTCGCCGAACAGCTTGTCCTTGCCCTTGAACTTCTTCATCTCGGGCACGGCATCCTTGGCATTGTCGCTGCCGGTCGCGGCGACCGCGTTGAGATAGGCGAGTGTGGAGGCATAGACCCCGGCCTGGTTGCCGCTCGGCATCTTGCCGTTCATCCCGGGCCGCGCGGCGAACCGCTTGGCGAAGGCGCGGGTGTCGTCGTTCATGTCCCAGTAGAAGGCCTCCATGAGCTGAAGCCCTTGCGCGACCTTGATGCCCATGCCGTGGACGTCGTTGATGAAGAGCAGGAAGGCGACGAGCTTCTGTCCGCCCTGCTGGATCCCGAACTCGGCAGCCTGCTTCACCGCGTTGATGGTGTCGCCGCCGGCATTGGCGAGCCCTATCACCTGCGCCTTCGAGCCCTGCGCCTGCAACAGGAAGGACGCGAAGTCGGACGTGCCGAGCGGATGCTTGCTCGAGCCCAACACCTTGCCGCCATGCGCCTCGATGTATTTCTGGGCTTCCGCCTCGATGCCCTTGCCGAGCGCGTAGTCAACCGTGAGGAAATACCAGTCCTTGCCGCCGCGCGACATCATCGCGGCTGCCGTGGTGTTGCCGGTCGCCCAGGCGTCGTTGACCCATTGGATGGTGTTGGGCGAGCAGGCCTTGCCGGTGAGATCGGAGCTCGCGGTGGACGACGCCAGGAACGTCATGCGGCTGTCGCGCAGCAGCGTGTTGATGGAGAGGCCAACGGCCGAGTTCGGCACGTCGACGATGGCGTCGACGCCTTCGACATCGAGCCATTTGCGCGCGATGGCATTGCCGACGTCGGCCTTGTTCTGGTGATCGGCATAGACGATCTCGACCTTGATGCCTTTGCCGCCGCCGTTGAAATCCTCGGCGGCCATGCGCGCGGCCTCGACCGAGCCCATGCCGTTGGTATCCTGGAAGATGCCGGAGATGTCGTTGAGAACGCCGACACGCACGACGTTGTCCGAGATCTCGGCATTTGCCACGCCGCCAATTAAGCTCGCGGCCAGCGCAAGCGTCCACTTCAAGTTCTTCATTCTTCCCTCCCCTGTCGTATTTGTTGCTTTCGATGCCGCCAGCGTCAGGCCGGCGTGATGCTCACAGGCAGGCTGTCGAGCCCGCGCAGCGTGTTGTTGAAGCGGCGCTGTGGCTTGCCCGTGATCTCGATCTTCGCGATCCGGCGGGCCAGCGCCGCGAGCATTGTCTCGCCTTCGAGCCGCGCGACCAGCTGGCCGACGCACATGTGAATACCTGAGCCATAACCAACATGGCCGGACGTGCGGCGGGTGATGTCGTAGCTGTCCGGCCTGTCCCAGCGCCGCGGATCGCGATTGGCAGCCGCCAGAAACATCAACACCTTCTCGCCCTCACCGATGGTCGCGCCTGACAGTTCGACCTCGCGCGTTGTCGTGCGGAAGAAGGTCTGCACCGGGCTTTCAAAACGGACGGCCTCCTCGAAAGCGTTGCGCGCCAGCGTGAAATCGTTGCGCAGGCGCTGCCACTGCTCCGGGAAGCGCGCGAGACAGTAGACCGCTGCACCGATGCCGTTGACGGTGGTGTCGAGGCCCGCCGACAGCAGCGAACGCACCAGCAACGGCGCTTCGGTGGCGGTGATGGCACCCTCGTCGACATGGGCGTGGATGCAGGCGCCGATGCCGCCGGGCGTGAGGTTGTCCCGCTGGCACTGATCGGTGACGTAAGCCTGGTGCGGCGCCGAACGCGCGATCGCTTCCTGGCGCAGCTCGTTCGGCGGGCCGAAGGCATTGAACACGACACTGGCATAGGGGATCAGATGTTCGCGGCCCTCCGGCTTCAGCCCGAGCGCATCCGGGAAGATCGACAGCGGATAGGCCTCGGCGAGATCCGTGATGGCATCGAAGCTGCGCTTCTCCAGCAGCGCGTCCACACGCTCTTCCGCTGCGGCAGCAAAGCGGTCGCGGAGCCCCTTCATCACCGTCGGCGACAGCACCTTCGAGAGCACGGCGCGGGTGCGGGTGTGCGCGGGCGGATCGGCTTCGAGGATCAGGCTCGGCGGCCGCCACGGCGTCTCCTTCTTGAAGTCGGAGAGGCCGACGCCGCGGCTGGAGCAGAACGTCCCGGAGTCGTTCAGCACGGCATGAACCTCGGCATAGCGCGCCACGCCATAGACGTTCCACTTGTCGAGATAGACGACAGGTCCCGCCTCCCGCAGCAGCTCATGCGTGGGATAGGGGTCGGCGAAGAAATCCATGTCGAAGGGATCGACGTCGAGATGCGGGACGGCCGACGAACCGGTGATTTCCGGGGAGCTGGAAGTGTTCATTGAAGTCCTCCCTCATTTTGATCTTGTGAAAGGGCGGCGCTTACTCTTAGGTCTCCAGACACGCCGCGAGATAGAATCCCGACATGCCGCCGTCTTCGACCAGAGCCCGCCAAAAACCTGCGTCCACCGAGACGGGACCGACACTCGATCTCGATCGCTACGTCCCCGCGTTCATCACCTTCATCGCCAACAAGCTCTCGAACAGCGCCACCGCGTTCTATCAGCGGCAGTTCGGCGTCAACGTCACGGAATGGCGGATCATGTCGCTGCTGGCGATCGAGCCCGGCATTCCCGCCTCGCGCATCTGCCACGTCATCGGTTTCGACAAGGGCCCGGTGAGCCGGACGCTGGCCGGCCTGGAAAAGCGGGCGCTGATCTCGATCCGCACCGATCCCAACGACGGACGCACCCATTCGATCTCGCTGACGGCGAAGGGCCGCGCCATCCATGACAAGGTGATCGTCGCGGCATTCGAGCGCGAACGGCGCCTGTTGTCTTGTCTGGACAAGGACGAGCGCGAGATGCTGATCGACCTGTTGCGCCGCCTGCACGAGAATCTCGGCGCAGTGACCGGCAGCACCGAGACCTGACGGGCCACGCAGCGAGCTGCGGTCGCCGTCATGTTCACGCATGCGCAGGCGCTCGCCCGCGGCGCCCTCTCTGCCGAGCATTGCTTCCTCCGATCCGACGCGGCGGTTCCTTCCGCCGTCATCCTTGTCTGGAACGGTTCGCATAAATTAGTTGCCGAGGCAACAAAAGAATCATGCAGCATAATGCGGCAGGTTGGCTGGCGTATTTAGGCTTGCCCAACTCTCGTGTCCCGGACGCGCTGCAGCGTGAAACGCTGCTGCGCAGAGCCGGGATCCATGCGACCGCGCGTATTAAGCGAGATGGGCCCCGGCTCTGCAGCGCATCACTGCGTGCTGCGCTGCGTCCGGGGCACGAGAGCAGCTAGCGCGGGCGTGGACGGGCTAACTGCCGCAACCGATCCACTCACCCGAGACATCGTCATCCAACCGCGCCAGGGCATCGGCGCGCCGCGTCAGCACCGCGCGCTGGTTGATGTAGCCCTTGTCGGTGATCTCGCCGCCGTCCACCGACGGCGGCTCGGCAAGCAGCAGGGCGCGCGTGGCATGGCCGGAGGAGTTGGGGCCCTGTTGCTTCAGTGTCGCCAGCCCCTGCGCGATCGCAGCTCTGATATCGTCATGCGCGAGCACGGCATTCACGTCGACCGTCTCGGGCAGGCCGGCATGCGCGCGGCACGCGGCGATGTTCGGAAACACCAGAAAGCGCACCTCGTCGCCGCCATGGCCGGTGACGACGATGTCCTGCGCGAGCGGCGCCAGCGCGGCGATGCCGGCGAGGCGCAGCGTGCCGACACTGACCCAGGTGCCGGAATTGAGCTTGAAATCCTCCGCGACGCGGCCGTCGAAGAACAGGCCGCGCTCGGGCCGCTTCGCATCGGCGAATTTCACGGCGTCACCGATGAGATAAAAACCCTCGTCGTCAAAAGCCTGCCTGGTCAGCTCCGGCGCCTTCCAGTAGCCCGGCGTGACGTTGGGGCCGCGCACGCGCACCTCCAGCTTGTCGCCGGAGGTGACGAGCTTCAGTTCGGTGCCCGGTATGGGCACGCCGATATTGCCCGAGCGCTCCGCGAGGAAATGGCAGTCGGTGGCCAGCGGCGACGTCTCGGTCGAGCCCCACGCCGAGACCATCGGCATCGCGCGGCCAACGGTCTTGACGGAAAGCTCTTCGAGCGCGTCCCACAGATTCTGCGGCAGCGCTGCACCGGCGTAGAACGCGAATTTCACCTCGCTGAAGAAGCGGCGGCGCAGTTCCTCGTCGCCGCGCAACGCCGCAATCAACATGTCGAAGCCGCGCGGCACGTTGAAATAGACCGTCGGCATCACACTTCTGAGATTGGCGAGTGACATCGCAAACAGACCGGGCGCCGGCTTGCCGCCGTCGATATAGAGCGAGCCGCCATTGCGAAGCACGAGATTGAAATTGTGGTTGGCGCCGAACGTGTGGCTCCAAGGCAGCCAGTCGAGAATGACGAGATCGCGGCCAGTCTGCTCGAGAAACGTCCAGGTCTGCGCCTTGGCCTGCTGGCTCGAGGTCAGCATGCGCTGGGTATTGATCACGGCTTTCGGCGTGCCGGTCGAGCCCGAAGTGAACAGGAGCTTTGCGATCGTCGCGGGCGTCACCGCGGCGAAGGCCTTTGCGACGTCGGGGCTCTCCGGCGTTGCCGCGATGGTGCGAAAGGCCAGCGCATCGGCATCGTCTGCATTGCCGCTGATGATCCGCGCGTTATGCAGCGACTTGATCGCGGCCAGCGCCGCCGCAAACGGCCTCGTCGCGGAGACATAGATCGCGGCGGGCTTGAGCAGCGCGATCATGCTCTTGAGCTTGTCGAAATCCTTTGACATCAGCGAATAGGCCGGCGAGATCGCTGCCGAGGGCACGCCGACATGCTGGGCCGCAAGTGCCAGCAGCGCATGATCGATGCTGTTGTCGGAGAGGATCGCGAGGGGGCGCTCCGGACTGAGACCTTGCGCCAGAATCCAGGACGCTGCCGCGCGCACCTGGCGCAGCGCCTGCGCATAGGTGACGGTGGTCCATGGCGCTTCGGCACTGCCGCGCTCCGCGAGGAAAATCGCATCGGGCCTCTGCCGCGCCCATTGCTCCAGCCAGTCGCCGACGCAACGCGCGCCATCGCGCAAGGGCTCGGGCGAGCGCAGCACGATGCTGCCGTCGGCGCGATGCTCGGCAACGGTTCTGGGTGTCGCGAACAGGCTCGAAGCATCACCGCGAGGGGCGGCTGTCATGGTTTCCTCCTCGCCCGGAAGCCGGGATCGGCCGCGGCCTCGTCGCGGACCGCGTTGGCCATAATGTTGGGCATGCCAATTGTTGTCGTCAACAACAATCTTCCGCTGGCGCGGCGAAGACGCTACAACAATGATCCCGCAGGAGACGCGACGTGACAGCCACCGCAGCCCGGACTTCTCGACGCAAACGCGCCGGCAACGGCGCCGCGCGGCGGATCGACGCGGACGAGATCGGCCTCGACGCCCTGGTCGGGCACGCCGGCTATGCGGTGCGGCGCTTCCAGATCTGGATTTTCCAGGACTTCGTCAAAACGCTCGGCGATGTCGAGATCCGGCCGACGCAATATTCGGTGCTGACGGTGATCGGCGCCAATCCCGGCCTGTCGCAGATGGCGGTGGCCAAGCGGCTCGGCATCGAGCGCGCGCGGCTGGTGCATCTGCTCGACAGCCTCGAGCAGCGCGATCTGGTCGAACGCGTCAAGTCGAAGGCGGACCGGCGCTCCCACGCCCTTCACCTCACGAAGCTGGGCAAGACGGCGCTGGCAAAATTCAAGCGCCTCGCCGCGGAGCACGAGCGGCATGTCGAGGAGAGGATCGGCAAGCAGAACCGGGAGCGGCTGTTGCGAATCTTGGCTGACTTCACCTGATCCAGGCTGCCTAATACTTGTGCAAATGCCCCCGACGAGGCGCGGACGTGTCGGCCCGGTTGATCCTCGAATTATCCCACAAGCCACTGATCTCTCGATAATATCCGGAGCACTTCTCCTGCCCGGATTCTGTACACAATGGCACATCGCTTGCTTCGATCCGGGTGAAGAGACGTGGCCGGAGTTTTGTCGCGATGAGGGCTGAAATGGGGGCTGAGCAGACTGAAACGATCGCCGCGATCGTGGCCGCGCATCGCGCGGGCACGCTCACACCGGCGCAGACGGTCGCGCGCAGCTATCAGCGCATCCGCGACCACAACGATCCCGCCGTCTTCATCAGCCTGCGCGACGAAAGGGACGCGATCACGGAAGCCGAGAAGCTCGCCACGCGTGCCGATGCAGCCAGCCTGCCGCTCTACGGCGTGCCGGTCGTGGTGAAGGACAATATCGACGCGCTGGGATTTCCGACCACCGCAGCATGTCCGGCCTTCTCGTATACCCCGACGCATGATTCGACCGCGGTTGGGCGGCTGCGTGCCGCCGGCGCCATCATCATCGGCAAGACCAATCTCGACCAGTTCGCGACCGGCCTTGTCGGCGTGCGCTCGCCCTACGGCATCCCCAGAAACGCGATCCGCGATGACCTCATTCCCGGCGGCTCGAGCTCGGGATCGGCGACCGCCGTCGGCGCCGGGTTGGTGCCGCTGTCGCTCGGCACCGACACCGCCGGCAGCGGCCGCGTGCCGGCGATGCTCAACAACATCGTTGGTCTCAAGCCGAGCCTCGGCATGATCTCGACCGCTGGCCTAGTGCCGGCCTGCCGGACGCTCGACTGCATCTCGGTATTCGCTTTGACGGTCGACGACGCCGCGCTCGCACTGTCGGTGATGGCAGGTCCCGATCAGGCCGATCCGTTCTCGCGCGACCGGCCGCTTGGCGCGATCACCCCGCTCCCGGCAAACCTGCGCCTCGGCGTGCCGCGCAGCGGACAGCTGATCTTCTTCGGCGACAAGAAGGCGGAAGCGGCTTACGCCGATGCCTTGAAGCGCTGGACCGCGCTTGGCGCAACGCTCGTCGAATTCGACCTCGAGCCGTTCTACGAGACGGCGCGGCTGCTCTATGAAGGACCCTGGGTCGCCGAGCGCTATCTCGTGATCCGCGACCTGCTGGCGTCCGCGCCGGATGCGATCCATCCCGTGACGCGCGAGATCACCGTAGCGGGTGCGCGGCTGACGGCGGCGGATACCTTCTCCGCGCTCTATCGCTTGCAGGGCCTGCGCAAGATCGCCGAACGCACCTTCACAAATATCGACGCGCTGGTGCTGCCGACGGCGCCGACGGCCTATACGGCCGCGCAGGTGCTGGCCAATCCGATCGAGCTCAACAGCCGGCTCGGCACCTATACCAACTTCGTCAATCTGCTCGACCTCTGCGGTCTCGCGGTGCCGGCGGCGATGCGCGCCGACGGCATTCCGTTCGGCATCACGCTCCTTGCGCCCACCGGCCACGACGCGCTGCTCGCGAGCATCGGCCGCGTGTTCCACGCCGATACCAAACTAACGCTTGGCGCAAAGGGCGTGGCGCAACCCGCGCTGGCGCCGCTTGCCGCAAGCGGCATCGACGACATTCCCATCGCCGTGGTCGGCGCGCATCTGTCCGGCATGGCGCTGAACGGCGAGTTGAAAGCGCTGAACGGCCAGCTGATCGAGGCGACCAGGACCGCCCCCGACTACAAGCTCTACGCATTGAAGACCACGCCGCCGAAGCCGGGCATGCTGCGCGTCGAAGCCGGCAAGGGCGCGTCGATCGAGCTGGAGATCTGGTCGCTGTCGTCGTCCGCCTTCGGCAAGTTCGTCAACGCGATTCCTGCGCCGATGGCGATCGGCACGGTGCGGCTCGCCGATGGCCGCAGCGTGAAGGGATTTCTGGTCGAACCCGAAGTGCTGGGCGAGGCGCGCGACATCACGGCGTATGGTGGATGGCGGAAGTATATGGCGGAGGCCGCGCCGGCGTAGCTGCATCTCCTCATGGTGAGGAGGCGCGCAAGCGCCGTCTCGAACCATGAAGGCCCCCGCGGCTGCATCTCGGCCTTCCATCCTTCGAGACGCGGCCTTCGGCCGCTCCTCAGGATGAGGGACTCACACCGACACCGCGTAGATCTCGTACTCCCCGCGCACCAGCTCGATATGCGCACGCATCGCGGCGGCGGCGCCCTGCTTGTCGCCGCGCATGATGGCGACGACGACGCGGTCGTGCTCGGCTTGCGACTTGGCGAGGCGGCCGAGGTTGCGGAACTGGGCGCGGCGAAACGGCTGCACGCGCACGCGCGTCGCCAGCGTGATCTCGGCGATGTAACCGTTCTGCGATCCCGCATAGATCGCATTGTGGAAGCGCTCATTGACTTCGTGGAAGCGGTCGGGATTGCCGGCATAGCTCAGCACCCGCAGCTCTTCGTGGATGGCTTCCAGGCCGTGGCGCTCGGCAGCCGACATGCGTTCAGCGGCAAGACCCGCGCACAGTGCTTCCAGCTCCGCCATCGCCTCGAACATGCCCGTCAGCCGTTCGAACGAAGGCTGCGCTACGACCGCGCCGCGATGGGCGCGCGCTTCGACGAGGCCGCTTGCCACGAGTTGGCGCAACGCTTCCCGCACCGGCGTGCGCGAAACGCTGAAGCGGCGCGCGATGTCGGTCTCGTCAAGCGGCGCGCCGGGCGGCAGAGCTCCGCGCACGATCTCGTCGGCGAGCTGCAGGCGCAATTCCTCGGCGCGCGTGACCTTGTGCACTGATGGCGACGCCCGGTCGACACGCGGCACCGCCGGTTCGGCCGGCAGCGTTCCGGGCGGAAGATCGTCAAGCGTCATACGGTCAGGTCTCTTTCGACTCGTCGATGATGCTGACATGGGCGGCGACGACGCGCCAGCCCTCCGGGAATTTTACCCAGGTCTGCATCTGCCGGCCGACCTTGCCCGGCATCGTGTCGCGATAGAACAGGGTGGAGGCGACAGCGGTGTCGCGGCCATAGCTCGTGATCACGGTTTTCGCAGTGCGGCGGTTGAGGCCGACCGGCGAGCGCCCGGCGCGAAAGCCGGAGATCGCTTCATAGCCGTAGAGGTTCTCGCCGATGCCATAGCGCAGCGTGCGGGGATCGTTGCGAAAGAGCTCGCCGAGCACCGCGACGTCGTTGGTGATCAGGGCCTGCTCATAGCGCTCGAACGCGGCTTTGACGTCCGCGATCACGTCGGGGAGATCGATCTCCATCTCAAAATCCTTTTGGGCAGGGCGCGGCGGCAACGCCCATCTTCTCCAACGCGTACGCGACGCGCAGCGCGATGTCCTCGCGCCATGGCGCGGCGATGATCTGCACGCCGATCGGCAGCGGTTCGAGCGGCACCGGCACGGCGACCACAGGCAAGCCGATGAACGAGATCGGCTGGGTGTGGATGCCGATATTGGCGCGCACCGGCAGCTCGACGCCGCCAAGATTGAAATTGACCTGGCCGAGTTTTGGCGCCGTGCATGGCGTCGCGGGCGCGATCAGCACGTCGACGGATTTGAAAATCTCCGCGAGTTGCGCGCGATACCAGCGGCGGAATTTCTGCGCGCGGTCGACCAGCGGCGCCGGCACCATGGCGCCCGCGATCAGCCGGTCGCGCACGGCGGGATCGAAATCGTTCGGCCGCTTGCGCAGCCGGTCGAGATGCAGCGAGGCGCCTTCGGTGGTGGTGATGACATAGGCCGCCGCACGGGCCCGCGCGGCTTCGGGCACGTCCACCACGCGCGTTGCGCCCAGCGCCTTGGCGACACGGCTGACGGCTTCGACGGCTTCCGGAAACAAATTGGTCTGGAAGTACCCGCCGGCGATGGCGATGCGCAGGTCCGAAACCGGATTGGCAAGCAGCGGCAGCGTCGGCTCCAGACCACGTGTGGTGGTGCAGGCGGCGTCGTCCGCATCCGGTCCCTGCATGGCGTCATAGGCCAGCGCGAGATCGGTGACGGAACGCGCGAACGGACCGAGATGATCGAGGCTTGCGACGAACGGGAAGGAGCGCGCCCGCGAGAGCCGGCCGTAGGTGGGCTTCAGGCCGAAGATGCCGCAGAATGAGGACGGCACGCGGATCGAACCGTTGGTGTCGGAGCCGAGCGCGATCGGCACTAGCGCGCCGCCGACGGCACTGCCCGAGCCGCCGGAGGAGCCGCCGCTCATCCGCGTCGTGTCGTGCGGATTGCGCGAGGGACCGTCATGGACGTTCTCCCCGGTGAAGTCGTAGGCGTATTCGCCCATGTTGAGCGCGCCGACCAGCACGGCGCCGGCCGCTTCCATCCGCTCGATCAGCGTGGCGTCGCGGCTGGCGGGCACGCGGTCGCGGTTGATCTTCGAGCCTGCGCGCGTGGCGAGGCCTGCGACGTCGAACAAATTCTTGACCGCGAAGGGCACGCCGGCCAATGGACCGACGGCCTTGCCGGCAGCGATATCGGCATCGATCGCGCGCGCTTTGGCACGGGCGCGATCGGCGGTGATGTCGGTGAAGGCGTTGAGGATGGTGTCGTGCTGCTTGATGCGCGCAAGCGCTGCTTCGGTCGCGTCGAGCGCGGACATCTTGCGGCCGGCAACCGCGCTCGCGATCTCGGAGGCCGTCATCTCTGGCTTGGTCGTCATGGCGGCGTCAGACCGTGAACACGGGCGCCGGCTCGGTCTCGTCCGGCAGCGCGAATTCGTCGACGAGGCGGCCGAGCCGCAGCGAGACCTCGAGATTGGCGCGGATGGACGACCTCCATGCTTCCTCGACGGGCAACGCCAGCGCTTTGGTGACAGCGTCGATATAATCGTCCAGCGGTTCGGCCATCACAAACAAGCTCTCAGGGTGCGCCCAATGTCTGCAGCGGCGGGTGCGGGATCGCCGTCAGCAGCTCCTTGGTGTAGTCGTCCTGCGGATCGCTCAAGACCCTCTCGGAAGATCCTTCCTCGACGATTCGACCCGACCGCATGACAATGACACGATCGCACAACAAGCGCACTACGTTCAAATCATGCGAGACGAACAGATAACTCATACCTAGCCGCGCCTTGAGGTCCTGGAGCAGATTGAGGACCACCGCCTGGACCGAGACGTCGAGCGCGGCGGTCGGCTCGTCCAGGATGACGAGTTTCGGGTGCAGGGCAATGGCGCGGGCGATGCCGACGCGGGCCTTCTGGCCGCCCGACAATTGGTGCGGGAAGCGATCCAGCAGATTGTGCGGCAGGCCCACCATGGTGGCGAGTTCCTCGCAGCGGGCGCGGAGCGCGTCGCGCCCCCTGATGTCGCCGAGCTGCATGATGGGATCGGCGATGGCGCGCACGGCGGTGAAGCGCGGGTTGAGGCTGTCGGTGGGATCCTGGAACACCATCTGGATGCGGCTACGCTGCGGCAGCCGGGCAAAGCCGGCGGGCGCGATGGCGCCGATGTCCTCGCCGTCGAACTGGATCAGGCCCGAGGTCTGGTCCAGCAGCCGCATCACCATCATCGACGTGGTCGATTTGCCGCAGCCGGACTCGCCGACCAGGCCAACGCTCTCGCCATGGCCGACCGAGAAGCTGATGCCGTCGACCGCGCGGAACACGTCCGGCTCCACCGGCGGCTTGCGGCCGAACAATTTGCCGAGCGTGGCGGTGGCACCCTGGCGGGGATATTCCTTGACCAGCTTGTCGATGAGGAGAAGGGGCTGCCCGCTCTTCTTGGCCTCGTCTTGCGAAGCCTGATGGATGGCCGGGTCAGGCCCGGCCACGACAGCTGCGCCCTCCTCCTCCGGCAACAGATCCCGCAGGCTCACGCCGAGCCGCGGCGTCGCGCGCATCAGCTTCTTCGTGTAGGGGTGCTGCGGATTGGCGAAGATGTCGGCGGCCTTTGCGGTCTCGACCACCCTACCCTTCTCCATCACCACGACGCGGTCGCAATAGGCGGCGGCCAAGCCGAGGTCGTGCGTGATCAGGATGGTGGACATCGCCTTGCGCTTGGTCAGCTCGACGATCAGATCCATCACCGCCTTCTGCGTGGTGACGTCCAATCCGGTCGTCGGCTCGTCCGCGATCAGCAGCTGGGGATTGCAGGCGAGCGCGAGCGCGATGACGACGCGCTGGCACATGCCGCCCGACAATTCGAACGGATAGGCGTGATAGCGCTCGCGCGGGCGGGCGATCTTGACCTGTTCCAGCGCCTCGATCGCCTTCTCGCCGCGGTCCGAAACCATGGCCTGCTGGACATGGGTGCGCAGCACGTCTTCGATCTGGTCGCCGACCTTCCGGATCGGGTTGAGCGCGGCGCGCGGGTTCTGGAAGATCATCGAGACTTCGCGACCGCGCAAATCGCGCATCTGGTCCTCGGTCGCGGCCTTCACGTCGATGCCCGAGAACATCACCGAGCCCTCGGCGATCCGCCCGGCACGGTCGAGGATGCGCATCACGGCATAGGAGGTCACCGACTTGCCGGAGCCGGACTCGCCGACAATGGCGAGCGTCTCGCCCTTGGCGACGGAAATGTTGACGTGCTGCACCGCTTTCACGATGCCGCGGCGGGTGGTGAATTCGACGGTGAGGTCCTGGACGTCGAGCAGAGGCTGGGCGGTCATGGATGCCTCCCAAACAAAAACATCGAAAACAACCCCATGCACAGTAGAACGGGATTGATTTTATTGGAGAATTTTGAGCGGAAATTCGCGCATAAACCCGCCATCACGTCCTCCGCTGGGGGTCGACGATGTCGCGCAGGCCGTCGCCGAGGAGGTTGAAGCAGAACACGGCGATCATCAAAGCGAGGCCCGGGAATAGCGCGATCCACCATTCGCCTGACACCATGAAGCCGGCGCCTTCGGCGACCATGATGCCCCATTCCGCCGTCGGCGGGCGGACGCCGAGGCCGATGAACGAGAGACCGGCGGCATTGAGGATGGCGTAGCCCATGGTCAGCGACATCTGCACGATCATGATCGGCATGATGTTCGGCAGGATGTGCACGAGGAGAATGCGGAATTCGCCGTTGCCGGACAGCCGCGCGGCCTGCACGAAGCCGGCGTTGCGGCGGACATTGGCTTCGGCGCGCGCGACGCGGGCATAGAGCGGGAAGTTCACGATGGCGGTGGCCAGGATGATGTTCTGCACGGTGTTGCCGAGCGCTGCGACGATGCCCATCGCCAGCACGAACAACGGGAACGCCATGATGGTGTCGGCGATGCGGCCGACGATGCGGTCGGTCCAGCCGCCGAAATAGCCGGCTGCGATGCCGGCGAGGCCGCCCATCAGGAACACCAGCACGACGGAGGCGACCGCGATGAACGTATCGAGCCGTGTCGCCACCACAACGCGGCTGAAGATGTCGCGGCCCAATTGGTCGGTGCCGAACCAGTGCGCGGCCGATGGCGGCTTGAGCGACGCCGCGGTGTCGGACGCCAGCGGATCATACGGCACTACATAGGGGCCGAAGATCGCGGCAAGGAGGATCACGATCAGCAGCGCGAAGGCAAAGCCGGTGACCTTGTTCTCGCCGAGCACGTAGCGGGTCTGGTCGAGCAGCGCGACGAACCCTGACGTCCGCGCGGGACCGACGGGTTCAACAGCAGGCGCAACGGTGCTCATGACTCTATCCTTTTGAGCATGATCTGATCGGAAAACCGGTACCCACTTTTCCGGATCATGCTCTACCCTTCCAGCCGCACGCGTGGATCGATCACGCCGTAGAGAATGTCGATCACGAGATTGAGCAGCACGTACATCACCGCCATGGTCAGCACGAAACCCTGCACCGGCGCGAAGTCCGACGAGATCAGCGCTTCGACCGCATAGGAGCCGATGCCGGGCCAGGCGAACACTTTCTCGACCAGCACGTTGGCGCCCAGCAAGAAGGAGAACACCATGCTCAGCGTGGTGATCACCGGGAGCATCGCATTGCGGAAGGCGTAAGTGACGATGACGGTCGCCGGCGACAGGCCGCTGGCGCGCGCGGTGCGCACGAATTCGGACGACAGCACCGCTAGCATCGAGGCCCGCGTCATGCGCGCGATCGGCGCCAGCGAGAAGATCGCAAGCGTCGTCGCCGGCAGGATGAGCTGGCTGCAGGCCGAACGGAACGCCTCGAAGTCGCGCGCGATCAGTGTGTCGATCAGATAGAAGCCTGTGACCGTCGGCGGCGCGCTGTAGAACACATCGAGCCGGCCGAGCGGCGCGGGCGACCAGCCAAGTTGAAAATAGAAGACATAGACCAGCACGAGACCGGTGAAGAACACCGGCAGCGAGACGCCGGCCGTCGTCGTGACGCGACAGAGATGATCGACCCACGATCCCGGCCGGGTCGCCGCCAGTACGCCAAGCGGAATCGCGATCACGATCGAGACGATGAGGCCGAGCAGCGTCAGCTCGGCGGAGGCCGGCAGGCGGTTGCGGATCTCGGCCGCGACCGGCTGGCCGGTTGTGAGCGAGTTGCCGAAATCGCCATGGGCGAGATCGTTGGTGTAGCGGAAGAACTGCTCGATCAGCGGCTTGTCGAGGCCGAGCTTTTTCCGGATCTGCTCGACGGCTTCTTTCGTCGCGGCGGGTCCCGCGAAATACGCGGCGGGATCACCCGGCAATGCGCGGGTCAGCAGGAAGGTGACGATGACGACCCCGATCAGCGAGGGAATCGCGAACATCAGGCGCTTGCCGATCATGGTCAGCATGGGGTGCTCCTCCTTCTGCCTTGCAATTGGGAGCAAACTTGAACGGCTTGCGCCGCTGCGTTCCCTCCCGCCTTGTGGGGGAGGGTTGGGGAGAGGGGTAGCCACAAGCTCAGATCTCTCCCGGAGCCACCCCCCTCCCTGCCCC